>DSBE01000293.1 GCA_011053085.1 Chloroflexota bacterium | reverse complement strand
TTCAATAATCTGGGCGGTCAGCGAACGGCTGTTGTTTTCGGCTGAGCAGCAGCGACAGTTGTGGCTGTTGCTGGATGTGCTGGCAAAGCAAGAAAATTTACAATGGTTGTCTGCCAGTAAATTCACCGCTGCGCTCGAAGGCTTGCACGAAAGTATGCTGTATACACTGCATCATCTGTGGCAGGACGATGCGGAGTTGTCGGAGAAATTAGCCGCTTTTCGCAAGATATGGCGTTGGCAGGCACTGCATATTGACGGCCACCAATTGCGCCAGCGCGGGGTTGCCGCGGGGCCGCTCTACGGGGAATTGTTCAAAGCGGTTCGGGCTGCGTGGATTGACGGAGAGATCACTTCGGAGCAAGAAGAGGCTGGTTTTGTGGATGCCTGGCTGCAGCAAAGGGGCTATGGCGATGGATGAGCCATCAGCGCTGGACGGGATCGTCATCCGGCAGGTCGTGGAAGATGATCTGCCGCACCTGCTGTGTGAGGAGAATGCCGTCTACCTGCGGTTTATGTTCCAGAGTGCGTTCGACAGTATGCGGCGCGGTGAACAATTGTTGTGGGTGGCGGAGCATGCCACTGACGGCATCATCGGGCAGCTGATCGTCCAATTCAACAGCATGCGTGTCCAACTGGCAGACGGCACCAGGCGTGCGTATTTCTATTCCTTCCGGGTACACCCGCAATGGCGGCGGCGCGGAGTGGGGTCGTATTTACTGCGGCATCTGGAAGAAGACCTGCGCCAGCGCGGCTTCCGATTGCTTACACTGACTGTCGAGAAAAATAATGAGGCTGCGCGCCGGTTGTATGAGCGTCATGGCTATCACGTTGTCGGGACAGAGATGGTCAACCGCCATTCGAACAAGGTCAACGGCCGCTGGCAGGAAGCCGAGGAACTTGCCTGGCGCATGGAGAAACAGCTGTTTTAACACCTGTTTTCACCTTGGCGGTGTCAAACCAGAAAGTTAATTGACTTTTTCCCCTTCGTCAATTAGAATTCTCTATTGCTGGGTATTAGCAAAACTAAGTGAAGAGGTTTACTTCTAAATGAAAGAATATAAGACTGATTTAATCCGCAACGTTGCGATCGTATCGCATAGCGGTGCGGGCAAAACAATGCTGGGTGAAGCATTTTTACATTTGTCGGGTGGCACCACCCGTCTGGGCCGTATTGAAGACGGCACTACAGTTTCAGATTTTGATGATGAAGAAATTCGCCGTTCACTGTCTCTGTACACATCAGTGATACCGGTGGAATACAAAGATCATAAGATCAACTTCCTTGACACCCCCGGGTACACGGACTTTATCGGTGAAGAAATTTCCGGTTTGGGCGTGTCCGACGGTGTGCTGGTGGTGATCGATTCTGTTTCTGGATTCCAGGTAGGCACCGAGTTGGCCTGGACCTATGTTGACCGTTTTGGCCTGCCGCTTTTTCTGGTGATCAACAAGATGGACCGCGAAAACGCGAATTTTGTCAAAGCCATGAACACGGTCGGCGAGGCCATGGACACCCGCCTGGTGCCGGTGCAAATTCCTTGGGGTGAAGCTGCTGATTTCAAAGGCGTGATCGATCTGTTCAGCATGAAAGCCTATCAAGAAGGCGGCAAAGTGGTGGATATCCCCGCTGATTTGCAGAGCCAGGCAGAAGAAGCCAACCTTGAGCTGATCGAAGCGGCTGCCGAAGGTTCGGAAGCCTTGATGGAAAAATACTTCGACGCCGGTACGCTGACCGCCGAAGAAATCATGCAAGGCCTCAGCATGGGCGTGCAAAGCGGTGACTTTATTCCCGTTTTTTGTTCCTCCGCCACCCAGGAGATCGGCATGACCCCGCTGCTGGACGCTATCCTCAAATTGATGCCCTCTCCCGCAGACCGCCCAGCGAAAACCGCCCAGGGCGTTGCTGGTGAAGAAGAACTACCTGCGTCTGACACGGCGCCGCTGGCAGCCTATGTATGGAAGACCACCGCTGACCCTTATGTGGGCAAGCAGACATTCTTCCGCGTCTACAGTGGTGTGATCGAATCTGACAACCGCTATTGGAACAGCACCCGCCAGGCGGAAGAACGCTTCGGCACGGTTTCTGTGCCCTGCGGCAAAGAGATGTTCCCGGTCAAGGTGCTGCACGCCGGCGATATCGGTGTGGTGTCGAAGTTATCGGAGACCGCCACTGGCGATACGCTCAGCGACAAAAATCATCCGGTCACCATTCCGGTGCCCGAGTATCCCAACGCCCTCTACCGTGTGGCTATCTTCCCCAAGACACAGGCAGACTCCACCAAGATCAGCCCCACGCTGACCCGCCTGTGCGAAGAAGACATGACCCTCAGCTGGTATAACGATCCTGCCACGCGCCAGACCGTTATGCAGGGCATGGGCGATCAGCACATTGATGTGATTCTGCGGCGCGCCAGGAACAAATTCCAGGTGGACCTGCTGGTGGAAATCCCCAAAGTGGCCTATCGTGAAGCCATCCGCGCGGAAGGCAGCGCGCAGTACCGCCACAAGAAGCAATCCGGCGGTTCAGGCCAGTTCGGTGAAGTACACCTGCGGGTGCTGCCGATCGATGAAGAATTTGAGTTCTCGAATGATATCTTCGGCGGCGCGGTCAGCTCCAACTACATGCCCGCCATCGAAAAAGGCGTCCGCAATGTGATGAAGGAAGGTATCCTGGCTGGTTACCCGATTTCCGGCATCAAGGTGTCGGTGTTTGACGGCAAAGAACACCCGGTGGATTCCAAACCGGTGGCGTTTGAGATCGCCGGACGTGAAGCCTTCAAACTGGCTTTCTTGAATGCCAGCCCGGTGTTGTTTGAGCCGATTATGAAAGTACGTGTGATCGTGCCTGAAGAGAACATGGGCGACATTCTGGGTGATATGAATACCCGTCGCGCGCGTGTGCAGGGTATGGACAGCGAACGCGGACGCAGTGTGATCACTGCCATGGTTCCCATGGCGGAAATGCTGCGCTACACCACCGATCTGCGTTCTATGACTGGCGGACGCGGTGTATTCGAGATGGAACCGGTTGATTACCAGATGGTGCCATCCCACATCACCGCTGACATTGTGGCAGCCCGCCAGAAAGAACAAGAAGAAGAGAAATAGACACTCTCGTAGAGAAGAATGGACACCGCCTCGCGTAAGCAGGCGGTGTTTTTCTATGTCTCTTTTTCAACTTTGTTTTGGGATCGGAAGCGGTTTCTTGGGCGGGCAGAATCGGGTACAATAGGGTGAAACGGAGAGAAGTCAGGAAGGAACCCGTATGGATGATCCGACGTTGTTCTGGGACAATCTGCTTTCACGAGAAGCGGACAGGATCGAGGCTGCCTGGCGGTCGCTGCCCCAGGCATATCGCAAGGATGTGCGCGATCATCTGGTGGCGATGGTGACCGAGGTAGACTGGCACCCGGAACAGGTGAAATCGGCGGAAGCCGCGTTGAATATTATCGATCTGTTGAAGGAGGCGTAAGACTATGAAAGTGACCGTGTTTGGAAGTGCTGCCCCGAAACCGGGTGATCCGGTGTATGAACTGGCTTACAACCTGGGCGCGCTGCTGGCGCAAGCCGGGCATATCGTGATCAACGGCGGTTATATCGGCACCATGGAAGCGGTGTCGAAAGGCGCTTTTGAAGAAGGCGGCAAGGTAATCGGCGCTACCTGCGAAGAGATCGAAAAATGGCGCAACGTGGCACCCAATGACTACCTGACCGAGGAGGTGCGCTTTACCACTCTCAAACAGCGCCTGGGTTATTTGATGGATAACTGCGACGCGGCGGTAGCGCTGCCGGGCGGGCTGGGCACCCTGGCGGAGATCACCCTGGTGTGGAATGAAATGGCGATTGAAGTCAAGCCTAAACTGCCCTTGATCCTGGTGGGCATCGGTTGGAAGGAAACCTTTGAGTCCTTTTTCATAAACATGGGCATGTTCGTTATCGAAGAAGACCGTGCTTTGCTGCAATTTGTGCCGACCGCAGAAGAAGTCATTCCCATTCTGGAACGCTACCAGCAAGCCAACGGGACCGCGCTGGCATAGGAGCGGGACATGCATAAATTACGCGGCGCCAATATGGATATCGACCTGACATCCGAACAGTCAGAGATTGCCTGGACGCAGGATAGCTGCCCGTGGAATGCCGCTGAAGGGGTGAAAACCCATCGCTGCGCGGTCAAGAATGTGTCGATCTGCGATTATTTTGCCGGTATCGAACCATTGGACACGGTATTATGTCGATACCCTGAAAAGAGCAGCTGAATTCTGGAGATTCCCAGTATTGGCATTTTTGTCAGAGGTACCCTGAGAAGATCGAACAAGGACTGTTGCCATAGGACAAATGTAATCCATCCAACGTTACCTGCGGAATGTCCTCTCAGGTGAAAAAGTGTTATGATTAATTTGTCGTTCAGCGGCTTTTTTGGGCTGTCTGGCGGCAAACGAATAAACCATGTGTGTGCTGAGAGGCACCTTTTTCCAACCAAATACTACTCGAGAGGTAACAAAACTATGGATACCATGATTGAATCAGTAATCGGACGACAGGTTTTTGACAGCCGCGGCAACCCGACCGTGGAAGTGGAAGTCATTTTGGAAAGCGGCGATTGGGGGCGCGCTATCGTGCCTTCTGGCGCTTCCACCGGCATCCATGAAGCGCTTGAATTGCGCGACAAAGGCCAGGGCTACATGGGCAAAGGCGTGCTCAAAGCGGTGGAAAATGTCAACCTGCAGATCTCTGAAACGCTGTACGGATTGGATGCCGCTGACCAGATTTTGATCGACAAAGTCCTGCTTGAACTGGACGGCACCAAGAACAAATCGAACCTGGGCGCCAATGCCATCCTCGGCACCAGTATGGCGGCTGCCAAGGCGGCTGCCAATGCCATCGGCCTGCCCCTGTACCGCTATTTAGGCGGCGCCTATTCACACGTGCTGCCGGTGCCGATGATGAACATCCTCAACGGCGGCGAGCACACCGGCTGGCAATCGACCGATGTGCAGGAATTCATGGTCATGCCGGTGGGCGCGGAGACCTTCGCAGAATGTATGCGCTGGGGCAGCGAGATCTACCACACCCTCAAGACCGTGTTGAAGGGCAAAGGTTATGCCACCCTGGTGGGCGATGAGGGCGGTTATGCGCCCGCGTTGAAGAGCAATGCCGAAGCGGTGGAGCTCATTCTGGAAGCCATCGAGAAAGCCGGCTACAAACCCGGTGAACAGATCGTGATCGCGCTCGACCCGGCAGCCTCCGAGTTTTACGAAGAAGATACCAAGCTGTACAACCTGCGCACTGAAGGTAAGAAATTGACCGGTGACGAGATGGTCGCCTTCTGGGCAGATTGGGTCAAACAGTACCCGATCTTTTCGATCGAAGATGGTTTGGCGCAGGATGACTGGGACGGCTGGGTGAAGATGGTTGCCCAACTGGGCGACAAAATCCAGATCGTGGGCGATGACCTGCTGGTGACCAACCCGGCGCGCGTGGCAGAAGCCATTAAGCAGAAAGCCGCCAACGCTCTGTTGGTCAAGGTCAACCAGATTGGTACGCTGACCGAAACCATGAACGCAGTGGATATGTGCCATCGCGCTGGCTGGAAAGCGGTCACCTCACACCGCTCAGGCGAGACCGAAGACAGCACCATCGCGGATATCGCCGTGGCGTTTAACACCGGTCAGATCAAGACCGGCGCTCCCGCCCGTTCAGACCGCGTGGCGAAATATAACCAGCTGCTGCGCATCGAGGAAGAATTGGGCGCAACCGCGGTGTATGCCGGCAAAAGCATTTTGAAGTAATTTACTTCCGAAGTTGACAAGTACTCCTTTATAATGAAGGAGTACTTGTTTTTTAATCGAATGGAAACAGTCAAATAAGTGACGAGGTGTTGTATGCTTGAAACGAAAAACACTGTTGATACCAGGCGGGTATTGATTTACTGCATCATAGCTTTCCTGCCAGCCTACCTGATCGCCCTGGTGATCTATTTGACAGGCGGGTTGATTGACAGCCCATCCCTTGCGGCAGGTCTGAACCTGGCATTATTGCTGCTGATCGTGTATATGCTGACACCTGCGTTGGCGCATATTCTCACACGGATCATCACCCGCGAAGGATGGAATAACCTCTACTTGCGGCCAAAGCTTAAAAGAGGCTGGCTATTTTGGCTGTTGGCATGGTTCGGCACCCCGGCATTGATGGGGATTGGGATGCTGGTATATTTTCTGCTATTCCCCCAAAATTTTGACCCGGAACTGGCTGTTCTGAGAGAGATGCTTGTTTCCTCCGGGTTTGATTTGGACACCCTTCAAATCCCGCTTGCCATGCTGCTGCTGATTCAGACCTTGCAGGGGGTGATTCTTGCGCCCATCCTCAATGCCATCCCGATTCTGGGCGAAGAGTTCGGCTGGCGTGCTTATCTTCAGCCGAAATTGATGCCACTCGGCCCGCGTAAAGCATTGGTTGTGACTGGCATAATCTGGGGGCTGTGGCACGCTCCCATCATTGCCATGGGCTATAACTACGGTAATTTTGATCCCAATTATTGGGGCGCTCCCTGGTCAGGCATTGCGATGATGACTCTGGGCACGATTTGGCTGGGCATTTTCTTCGGCTGGCTCACCTTGAAAGCGGACAGTGTGTGGCCGGCTGTGGTCGGGCATGCCGTATTGAATGGAACGGCGGCTATTTCTCTGTATATGACGCGGGGAACCCCGTTGTTACTGCTTGGGCCCACCCCTGTGGGATTGGTGGGAGGCATAGGTTTTATCGCGTTTGCTCTGCTAATTTTCTCGCTCCCTGGTGCGTTTCGGGTAAAGGATGTCGTCAGTGCTTCTGAGGAAGTCATTGATCTGGCAACTGAGGTGGACTGATATCCTCCCGTGACTTGCAGTCTGGAAGCCTGGCAACGCCTGGTCCAATGATAGACTTGTTTAGAAAAAATACTCCCCTTTGTTAGAGGGGAGTGTCTGGCTTAATAGTGCATGCCCATGCGTCTTTCGCGGTCACGGATGGATAGGATGGCAGGGCCGGTTAACCCAATGATGATCTGGCCGATGCTTTCGGTGACACCCATGGAGGCCCACAGGATGCCGACCAGACCCCAGGTGAAAGGAATGATCATGGTGTAGCGCGGGACGGGCTTGTCAGTGAGCAGGAGCATGCCCATGAAC
>DSBE01000299.1 GCA_011053085.1 Chloroflexota bacterium | reverse complement strand
CACCAGGCCACGTTGAACGCCGTCCGGTTTAATCAACACCAGTGTTCTTTCCAAAATGATCTCCTCTGTATAAGGTTTTTACTTGATAAAGCCTTCTGCTTTCGTGTAGGCGTCTAATGCCTGCTGCAGATTATTTTGTTTGCGGTAGGCATCACCCAGAAGCATCCAGGAATGTATCTCAATAGGATGGTAGTTTTCAATGTCAAACAACAAGACATCGATGACCGACTGGGCCCACTGTTCATCTTGCATCAGTTGTTGCAACTTCGGGAGCGCCTCATCGAATTCGCCATTGTGTAACTGGTTCTTGGCAAGGATGAATAATTCCTCGAAGTCAGTCTCGGGTTGCTTTTCTTCTTCAGCCAGCAAATCGGCTTCCTCAATCTCCCGTTCATCAACCTCTTGGAGTTCTCCTGTAATTGAGGACGGCTCTTCGGTTTCAGTTATTGGTTCTGGTTCGATTTCTTCCTCAACTGCATCGAGGGTCTCTTCCTCTAGTTCCTCAAATGACTCCATTGACTCACTCTGGGTTGCTTCCTGCAAGATATCTTCATGTGCAGAATCATCTTCGCCAGTGATCCAGGCAGGCATGTCAGGCAATTCACTCCCTCGTTCTTGTGTGGCATCAAGTTGCGCTATAGTTTCGCCCAAATCGTCCTCGCTGATGTCAGAAATCCAATCGGGCAAATCATCTTCTTCATAGATCTGCTCCCATTGATAGGGTTCATCATCTGAAACAGCCAATTCAATCTCTTCTTCCTCGATCGGCTCAGAGAAGAAGTCATCAATGAAATCAACTGGGCCGTGTTCTTGCTCCTGGCTCACAGTGGAAAGAGTTGTGTCAAGCTCCTCGTCAGGCAGAGGATTCTCTTCTTCCAACTCTTCTTCGAGGGCTGTGACGTCCTCTGGCAGGTCGGGGAGGTTCTTTAACCACTCGTCAATTTCAGAAACATCACTTTCCACTTCTTGTTTAATAAAGTCAAGCACCGCCGTAGTTGCCATACGTTCAGCATCGGGAATGGATGCTTCCTGCTGCTCCTCTTCTTCTTCGGTCAACAGTTGATCCCATTCCGCTTCTTCCTCAAGTTCTTCTTCCAGAGAAACCTCTTCAAGGATTTCTGCTGGTTCTTCTTCTACTTCGGCAGGGATCTGCTCTACAGGAACCTCAGTGGAGAGCGGTTTGGTGACCCTTTCCGGTGGGGCAATGGCTTTTAGCCACTCAGGCACGTCTTGCGATTCTTCGTCAATTTCAATCGCATCCGCCAGTGCTTCAGGACTGCCGATTTCCTGATCATATTCAAATGCGAACACAACTTCTTCTTCCTCTTCTTCTTCGGCAGCTATCTCTGGTTCTACCGCGAATTCCACTGGCTCTTCGGTTATGATCTCCTCGGGTGCTTCCTCAGTCTCATCTAAGGTGACAGGTTCCTGTGCAGGGATTTCGATCGATGGGATGGTTGCATCATCCATCTCGAATTCCATAGAACTATCCATCAGCTGGGCTTCCTGAATAGGTTCTTCAGATATTTCTGATTCAGGTTGCTCTTCGTCGTCAAATATCCACTCAGGCTGTTCATCGCGCGTTTCTGGTGCACTAAACAAGACCTCTTTATCGGCGCCTTGTTTGGCCGCCAGGCCTTCAAGCCAGGCGATAGCAGAATCGATGTCATCTTCATCGGCTTCTTCTGCATATGTTTCTACCGGCTCATCAATGATTGCCGGTTCTTCGGAGGTTTCTACCTCCTCTTCATCGTCTTCAAACACAAATTGATTCATTTCCTCAGGGGCAGGCATCCGAGAGGGACGGTCTTTACTTTGCTGCTGTTCTTCCATTAATCCCTCCTGTGTAGAAATTTTCTCCAACCATTCCTGGTCTGCTGCCAAATCTTCACCGAAGACAGGCATCCCTTTAGATTCCAGAGGTTGATCCAATTTTTCGGGTTCTGCCGAGGCGCTGACTGGTTTTCCTTCATCTTCACCTGATAGGATGGCATCGAGCCAGGCAATCTTTTCCTCTTCTTGTTCTTCTTCGTCGGTGTCTTCACTAAACAACGAGGGTAATTCATCACGGGCAGCTTCTGCTGGAGCAAAGTCTTTAATCCACTCGGGCAGATCTTCTTCGTCGAGCTCATCTATGGTGTTGTCCATCTCCACATCCGGCACATAATCGGCCTGATCGTATTGTTCGATCAAGGCCTGCTCTTCATCGGGGGGTTTGGGTGTTCCGGCTTCCCAGCCGGCTTCCTTCATCCAGTCAGGAATGTGAGCGCTTTCATGTGATTGTGCCTCTAACAGGGTTGAATCCTCGAATGAATCTTCGGAATCTTCTGCCACCGACACTTCTTGCGTATCAGCATATTCATCGTGGCTGATCGTGTCGTCGAATTCTTGCGTCTCGTCCTTTTGCTCTGTCTCGATAGCAGGTTGCGAATCCAGTTTTTCAATCATGATCAAATCATCTTGCACATCGCCCAAGTTGGTTGACTCAGTCACAAAGCTGGTGTAGGGATCCAATTCGTACAGTCGCTGTTTGAACGGTTCGGCTTGTTCAGGTGTTTCAGCAACCTCTGCCAGCATGGTATTGATATCATAGGCGTAGGGCCGCTTTTTGATCACCTGTTGACAATACTTCAAGGTGTTGGGGATGTTATTCAGTCTGTAATAGATCTGCGCCCGCAAGATTTCGAGGTCAATGCGTTGATAATCTTCTTTCAGTGCGAGGTCAATTTCTTTCAAAGCCTGCTGGTATAGACCGCTGCGTACATTGATGCGGATCAAAGCGCCGCGTGTGATGAGAGGTTTTGGGGGGGCGACGCCATCGCGCTGGGTGAACAAACGGTGCAGTTCTTCATGGATGGTTTGGGTGGATTTCAACTCATAAGCGCGTTCCATGTGCCAGATGGCAGCATCGAGGTCGCTGCTCTCTTCTTTGACAACGCTAAGACCAAGGTGCGAGACAAAGTCGTCGGGTAAAACAGCCAGCACCCGCCGGAACATACCTTCTGCTTCTTCATAGCGAGAAGATTCCAGATAGGCTTTCCCGAGCAACCGGTAAATATCAATATATTTAGGGTAGCTTTTCAGGATATGTTTGCAGTGTTCGAACGCCAAATCGATTTTTTTACTCTCGATAAGGGTATTTATTTCTCGCAGGTATTCTCTCAGGGAAATTTTTACCATTGCCGACCTCGTTTCGCATGACTTGATTCTCTAAATTCTTATTATAATTCTAAAAATGATTTTTCATAAACTTGATTAAGGGAGCTAACTCTTGGAAAAGCAACAGGTGAGAATTGAAAAGCTGGTCTACGGCGGGGAAGGTCTGGGACGGCTGGGTGATGGCAGATCGGTTTTTGTGCCGTTTGTACTTCCGGGAGAGATGGTCATGGTCGAGATTACCGAAGAAAAGCAACGCTATGCCCGCGGTGAAGCAGTCAGCTGGGTAGAAATGTCTGAGAAGAGGATTGCACCGCCCTGCCCTTATTTTGCTGATTGCGGCGGTTGCCATTATCAGCATATGGCTTATGGCGACCAGATTGAGACCAAACTTGAAATCGTAAAGGACCTTTTTTCCCGTAATGCCGCCATTGATGACATTCCCTTGCGGGTGGTAGAGTTGTCTGATAAAGAATACCATTACAGGAATGCGGTGCGGCTGCACGTGGCGGATGATGGCACCCTGGGGTTCTTACAACAGGGATCAAACTTACTGGTGCCTGTTGCGGATTGTTTGCTGGTAAAAGGACATCTGCAAAAATTCTTGAAACAATTCACGCTTTCGGCAGAGGATTCGATCAACGCAGTAGAATTTCGCTGGGATTCTACTGATGAGGTGATGATCATTGTTGACAGCGATGACACAACTCCTCCAGAAGTTTCCATTGATTTCACTGGATCCATCGTGCATCAATCGCCAGCAGGTCAGGTGGTTCTGGCTGGCAGTGAGTCGCAGATCTTCAGCGTTGGTGATTATGATTTCGTAGTGTCAGCTGGTTCTTTTTTCCAGGCCAACCTTCCAATGGCGGAACGAATGGTGGCATTCTTAGAGAGCAGAGTGCCCGATGTGGCAGATGGCACCTTGTTCGATCTCTATTGTGGGGTGGGACTGTTCAGCCGATTTTTCGCTGAGCGGTTTGGAAAAGTTGTGGGGATCGAGCAATCACCCTCGGCTGTGGCTGACTTCGTGGTCAATCTGGATGCGTTTGATCATATTGAAATTTACGAAGGGGCTGTCGAAGCGATCTTGCCCGGTATTGCAGAAACACCGGATGTCGTGATTGTAGATCCACCGCGGTCGGGCCTGGCTGGTTTGGTGGTGGATTGGCTGGCGGAGAGGCAAGTGCCCTGGATTGCTTATGTGTCCTGTGACCCTGCCACACTGGCAAGGGACGTGAAGCGCCTTGTGCGGCAGGGATATCGACTGGAGGAGGTGGCGTTTTTTGACCAGTTTCCCCAGACCTACCACGTTGAGACGATCAGTATTCTGCACCGGTGATTGTGGTTTGATCAACCTCCGTTTCCTTCTATTGTCGGTGTTGGTGTCAACGTTGGCGTCGGTGTGGGGGTAGGGGTAGGGGTAGGCGTGACTGTGGGCGTTGGGGTTGGGGTTGGCACATTGATTGTGATGGTCACACGTGCTTCTACCTTTGTGGCGCGGTTGCTGAACACGATCAGCCTGAGTGTGATCGGTCCGTTGGGCAAATCTCGCGTGTCCAGGTTGTGAATCAGCCGCGGCTGATCATGCATGACATTACCATTAATCAACTCGATCCAATTGGAAGGGTTTTCACCGATGCCGTAATAGAGGGTGTATCCTGAAAAATTGCGGGTGGCGGTTGCCACGGTGTAGATGCCGACTTCTTCCTGGGTGACCAGTTCACCGTCCTGTGGGAAAGCGAATTCTGCCCTGGCCTGCGGATCGGAGAGTTCACATTGTTTTTCAGGCAGAATGTCGAACGGTTCCTGGAAACCGATACTTTGCGCCCATTCGCGACCCTGGTTGGTGCCGCGAACCCATGCCACAGCCTCGGGATCTTCTATATTCAGTACGGACAGGACTTCCGGGTTGTCGTTGCACTCATCACTGGCAAGCAGTTTCGTCCAGGGATCAACGCGTACGTCTGCCCAGAAATCAAATTCCTCGGGGAGAGGACCTTGATCATAAGCAAAGTATTCGGGGCGGGTATTGTTACACCAGCGTGATGGCTCAGTGCCTGAATAGGTGCAGATGGTTCTTTCCATGACACCATTAACAGGCAGGAATGCAGGGGGATTCTCATTCAAGCGCGGAACAGCGAATTGCATGAATTGATTCCATACAGGGGACGCACCGCGGTATCCAGTGATATCATCCATTTCGCTGTTGTCGGCGTTGCCGATCCAGACCCCGGTAACGAGGTCGGGCGTGTAACCAATCGTCCAGGCGTCGCGCGTATCATTGGTGGTGCCGGTTTTGACAGCTGCCGGGAAAGGCAGGCGTAAGGTGGAATTTGCACCGAACATATCCGTGCGGGCGGCATTGTCCGATAATATCGAACTGATCAAAAAGGCATGTTCTGGGCGTATGATCTCATGGAAAGCGGGCTGCGGGGCTTCATAGACAGTGCGTCCCATGCGGTCTGTGATGTGTGTGACGGCTATCGGGGCAACACTTCTGCCCTGATTGGCCATGATGCCGAAAGAGCGGGTTAGTTCCAGCAGGGTGACTTCTCCACCACCTAATGCCAGCGAGAGGCCGTAATCAGGCCTGGTTAATGTGCTGATACCCATTCGTTGGGCAAAGGTGATGAACCCATTTTCCTCCAATGTTTCAGGATCCTGGTATACCCCCACAAATTGGAGGGCGCTGACGGCCGGGATATTGTATGAATTGCCGAGGGCATATCGCACTGTCACCGGTCCGTGGTATTTTCGGTCGTAATTCACCGGCTTGTAAGGTTGGGAGAACTCATCCGGCATGCCTGAGGGCGAAAACTCGAGCGGGATATCCCACAGTAAGGTTGCCGGCGTCCATCCTTTTTCAAAGGCAGCCAGATATACCAATGGTTTGATGGTGCTGCCGGGTTGACGGGGAGAGATGCTCATGTTTACCTGACCAGAGATTTCTTCGTTGTAGAAATCAGCAGATCCGACCATTGCCAAAATTTCACCGGTTTGCGGGTGGATGGCAATCAGCGCTCCGCTTTGTACCTGACTGTCTGCAAGGCTGTTGACCTGTTCAGCGATCAGCCGCTCTGCTTCACGTTGCAGCACAGGGTCAATGCTGGTGTGGATGGTAAAACCTGAATTATAGATGATGTTGCTGTCAAAGTTTTCAAACAACCAGTTGTGTACATAGAAAACCCAGTGAGGGAATTCCATAGCGAATGTCAGCGGTGGAAAATCGTAATCGAGGATTTCCAGCAGAGCGTTGGCGGTGTCTGCGCTGGTGACACATACCCGGTCGTGCTGGCTGCTGACATAGATACAACCAGTTTCCTGGCTCAGTTCCTGGGTGAGGGTGAGCACCTGCGATTGGCGATTGATGGCGCCAGTCGGGTTCTGATATACATTCCAGATAGCAGGGGCTTGTGGAAGGCCTGCCAGGAAGGTGGCCTGGCCAAATGTGAGATCTTCCGCCGAGGTTTTGAAATAGGTCTGCGCAGCAGCTTCGACGCCATACGCCAGGTTGCCGTAATTGATCTGGTTCAGGTAAATTTCAAGAATTTCTTCTTTGGAATAGATGCGAGTCAGTTCTGCGGCGACAACGATTTCTTTGGCTTTGCGTGAATAGGTAATCTCGTAGCGTTCTTCGGGGGCAAGCAAGACCATACGGGCCAGCTGCTGGGTGATTGTTGATGCCCCAGAGACCGTCTGGTGGGCAAGCAGGTTCTGGATCAGTGCGCGGGCGATGGCCACAGGGTCGAACCCGGGGTGGTTGTAGAATTCTTTGTCTTCGGTAGCAATGGTGGCGGCGATCAATTGCGGGTCAATGTCTTGTAAAGGCACATAGGTGCGCCTGCCAGCCATAGGATCTACGATCTCATATAGCAGATTGCCTTCTCTGTCCAGAATGTAGGTCGTTTCAAATTGGGCTGCCTGTTCCTTCAAGGTTCTCACATCGGGAAAATCAGGCCCATTTTTGATAGTTTGATATTGCAGAAATGCGAAACCTGCTCCTGCACTGAGCAAAATGATGCCCGCGAAAATGGCGATCAGGAGAAGCTGCAGCAAACAACCAGTGAACTTCTGGGTTTGCGAGGCATCTGGTTTCACGAATCGGATGGACTTGAGTTTGGAGATAAACTTCTGCATCCATGAT
>DSBE01000397.1 GCA_011053085.1 Chloroflexota bacterium | reverse complement strand
CAATTAATATAGTGATCAGTGCCAGATAGACCAGGTACTTGACGGGCACACCCGCCAACCAGATCAAAGCAAACCAGATCACTACCAGCACGATAGAAGAGCTTAAATCGGGCTGGATGACGACCAGAATGAAAACCAAGCCCATCAAAGCAGCACTTTGCAGCACCCAATTCCAATTCTTTGGCTCATCCTTTTTCATGGCAAAATAATTCGCCAGCACCAGGATCAGCACCTGGCGTGCAATCTCAGAAGGTTGTATGTTTGTTCCTGCAACGGTCACCCAGCGGCGTGAACCAAAGGCAGCAAACCCAAACGCATAGATGAAGATCAATGAGCCGATGATCATGAGGTACATGATCGGGCTGAGCGGTGCCAGGTAACGATAATCGACAACTGCCACCCCGACGATGACCACCAGTCCAATTGCCAGGAATTGCGCCTGTCGTTCTGCCAACCCCTCCAGCCCGATCGCCCCGGCGATAGCAGAATTTACCACCACCACGCCCAACACGCCCAGAAACAACACCCCACCAAACAGCAGAAAGTCGAAATTACGCCACAACTCTCGTTTGAACAAACTTGTTTCTACCTTCTACGCAAGGTCTCTGCGGGTTTCAGGGGAATATCTGCCAGCAATCGTTGTTCACGGCCGTCCTGTTCAACCGATATATTGACACCCTGCCCATCAATTGACACATATTTTGCCAGCACTGCCAATAATTCGTCCTTTAACCGGTTCATCTGCTCCGGGGTCAGGTTGGTGCGGTCATGAATCAGCACAAATTGAAGGCGGTCTTTGGCACTGGAGGCACTTTTTTGTTTTCTTCTGAACATAGCATGTTCCTATCACTGATTGATTAATTGGCAGCACCACGGAAAAGTTTGCCCAAACGGCCGAACAATGCCGGCCGCGCTTCCAGTTCCATAAAGGGCACATTTTCACCATTCAATCGGGCACAAACATTGCGAAACGCCTGGCCAGCGCGTGATTTCTGGTCAAATACCACCGGTACCCCCTGGTTGCTGCCCACCAACACCTGTTCATCTTCTGGAATAATACCGATCAACTCGATTGCCAACAGGTCAACGACATCATCGGGTGTGAGCATATCGCCGCGTTTTACCATCTCCATGTTGACACGGTTCAGGATCAACAGCGCAGGGCCTTTTTCTTCGGCTTCCACCAGACCAATGATACGGTCAGCATCACGCACCGCCGAAATTTCAGGATTGGTCACCACCAGCACCATATCTGCCGGCGCCAGCGCATTGCGGAAACCGCGTTCAATGCCCGCCGGGCAGTCAATGACAATCCAGTCAAATTCAAGCCGCAGCTGGTCGCAAAGCCTCACCATGTCACTGGGTGAAACAGCGGTTTTGTCACGCGTTTGCGCTGCGGGGATCAAATAAAGATCAGCTATACGTTTGTCTTTGATCATCGCCTGCCGCAAGCGGCAGCGACCTTCGATCACATCCACCAGGTCATACACAATGCGGTTTTCCAAACCAAGCACTACGTCCAGATTGCGCAAACCAATATCACCGTCGATACACACCACTTTGCTGCCGCCCAGCGCCAGCCCTGCCGCGATATTGGCGACATTGGTGGTTTTTCCCACGCCGCCTTTGCCAGATGTAACAGTAATAACTTTTGCTGCCATGAATCCTCTACCTCTTATTATTTTTTCCAGAAACGGAAAATAACCTCGTTTTTATATATAGATGCCATTTCCGGCCCTCGCTTTTCACCGCGCCTGCGGGCGGGAACGTTAGCTATTGTATCAGCAATCCGTAAATGCGTTGGCTCCATCTCCATGGCGCACACAATCGCATTTGGGTTGGTTTCTACACCGGCAGAAACACTGCCGCGCAGCCGTCCCCACACGACCACATCGCCCCCCGCGACAATCTCCGCCCCAGGGTTCACATCACCAATCACGGTCACATGACCGCTGTGTTCGATTTTCATGCCGGAGCGCAGCGTCTTGCGGATCAAAAGCGCTTCCTCTTGTTCTTGAGGTGTGGTTGACCTTCGTTCTGACAGACGCCGCACAGGCTTGCTGCCCGGCAGTTGTGTTGCCAGACCCAGCCGGCGGGCGGTTTCCCGGGTTGTGACCGACGTGGTTAACACACCCCACAGTGACACCCCTCGTTCAGAAAGCAGATCGCGGAATTTACCCATGTCAGCAGCCTTCAATTTGCGCTGAGCCACGTCCACCACCAAACGCCCGCCTTTAAAAAAGGCATTCTGCGCATCTACCCGTTGCAGCAGACTGGCCTCAGCCGACAGCCAGTCACCCTCACCGAAGGTAACCAGCAAGGCATTTTGCACACCTTTTATTTCCACAGAAACTTGTTGCATGGTATCCATCATCATCGACTCATTATAGCAAGGCAAGCGAAAATTGCATGGATCAAAATGGTGTCAATTACCAGTCGGTTGATCGAGCTGTTGCAATAAATACCAGGCCTCGAGAACCTCACGAACAATCGGGGCCGCCACTTCTGAGCCCTCTGTGCCGTCGTAAACAAACGCAACCACCACAATTTCCGGGTCATCATAGGGTGCATACCCAACGTACCAGGCATGCGCCGGCCAGGCGCCAGACCGGCAGCGGTCTGCGGCAGCTGCTTTGTCATCACAATACTCGGCAGTACCAGTTTTACCGCCCGATTCAACAAACGAACCCTCAAAAATCCTTCGGGCGGTTCCACGCGGATCTGTCACCACCATCCTCATCCCGACCATGCTTTCGGCGATCACTTGCGGGTCCACGGTCTTATATTCTCCGGTGGCAAACCGGTTCTCATCGTAGACCGGTATCAACGCGTCCTGGGTGATGTCCCATTTTAACCTTGGTTCAAATGGTTGCACCACTTCACCGCTTGCATCAATCAGATCATGCACCAGTGTCGGTTGCATATATTTACCTTCATTCGCCAGAATATTGAATGAAACCAAAACCTGCAGCGGGGTCGCCAGCACATAGCCCTGTCCCATGGAAGCGATGTAGGTATCGCCGGTTGCCCAGGTTTCTCCCACGTTAATGCGTTTCCAGTTGGGGTCCGGCACCAGCCCATCCTGCTCTCCAGGCAATTCAATGCCGGTTACTTCTCCATAGCCCAATGCCCTGGCATAATCGCCCATCAACCACACCCCCAGGCCTTGCGGGACCTCATCCTGATAACCGCCTGACACCTTGTAGAAATACACATCACATGACCAGGCAATGGATTGATGCCAGGCAACATCACCGTGACCGGTTCGGTTGCCCGCTTCATCTCGCAGCCAGCAAACATAATCCTGCGGGATACCAGGATCATTGGGGGTGAATTTCTGCAACACCGTGATTTTGCCGGCTTCTGGACATTCGATGATCTCATCAATCTCGACTACGCCTTCATTCAAAATACCAATGGATGCTGCCAGTTTGTACACCGATCCGGGAGGATGTTCAGCTGAAATGGCATGATTCAGCAATGGTTTCCAGGGGTCATTACTGATCTGGTTAAAATATTCAGCGGGTATGAAACGAGCCATGCGGTTGTTTTCTACCGTCGGATAAGACACCATTGCCAGCACCTCACCGGTTTTGGGATTCATGGCGATCACCGCGCCATTTTGCAGCCACTCTTCTCCCTTCCAGGCATTCCAGCCCTCAAAATGCTTCAGCAACGCTGCCCGCGCCGCGGTTTGCAATCGTAAATCAATGGTCAATTTCACATTCTGCCCGGGAATCGGTTCCACCGGGTCTTCCAGGTCACGGATGATCTGCCCGAGCGCATCCACCTCGACCACCCGATAGCCATTCACCCCGCCTAAAATTTCCTGCAGTGAGGCTTCCACGCCAGCATAACCGACCTTATCAATATTCGGTTCATACCCGAATCCACGATAATACTCTTCAAAAGCAGATGGAATCGGCCCCAAAAAACCAATTACCTCGCCGGTAAGCACACCGGTGGGGTATTCACGAATGGGAACTACCTCAATGTCTACCCCAGGCCACAAGCCGCTTTCTTCTTTGATCGCCATGGCGATATCCTCAGGGATATCACAGGCAATTTGAACCGCGCGATAGGGCGCGATGGACCCAGCGATGAAAACGATCTCTTTGATGCCAAAATTTGTACGGCAGGGGGTGAACAAGCGGGCGGTCTCTTCAGTCACTTCACCCGCAGTTACCGGAACCGCCACCAGGGCTGACAGTTCACGGTAAATGGTTTCGATATCACCGTCATCGTCGGGCAACTCACCAGGCACGATCACAAGATTATAGGATGGCACATTGCGTGCCAACACAACACCATTGCGATCGTAAATTACTCCCCTTTCGGTGTGCAGTGTGATCGTGGTAGTGCGGTTATCATCTGCCTGTGCCAAATACTCCTGACCACTCACAACCTGCAGCATGAACATTCGCCCCAGGTACAGGCCAAACACAGCCAGCAAGCCAATTATGACAAAACGCAGCCGCCAGGGTTGGAAATCACTGCGTGTACTTTCAGACATCAGACATCCTCCTGTGGATGAAGCCATTCAGCGGTATCTTTGATAACCAGATAAACGGGAAATGCGAATAACAAGTTTAACACCATTGACGGCACAATAATATAAAGAAAACTTTCATTTAATGGCAATGGTACAGTATAAACAAAGCGGTAAAACCCATAGAACAGGCTTTGTTGGAACAACGTAGCCAAAGCGATGCCCAAAAATAGCAGAAGCACAGACGCCTTCCACACCTTTTTTTGCACCTGCCGCAGCAACAGGATGATGATTACGTAGGAAATGACATACAGAGGCCAGGGAGCTTTTGAGACAAACCCCAACAAAACTGCACCAACCAGGGTCCACACCCACACCTCCCACTCATCAAGTCCGTCCTGTAATGCCCAGGCGATCAGGACGATCAGAATAAGATCAACGGTTCCATTGATCAGAGGGATTCGGCTTAAAATGGCGGTTTGAAGCATCATGCCCACTGAAAGGTAGGCAAGGCCGATAATTGCGCTCATCGGTCATGATCCTTCCTGCGGGATTAGGGGGTCGATCTCTACAGGCTGGAAATTACGGATGATTAATACCACTTCCAATTGACGGAAATCAACCGCTGACTGCACCGAAGCGCTCTGGAATAAAGCATTCTCCTGCCTGGTCACGGTTCTCACTTCACCAATCAGCAGGTTTGAGGGGAAGTTACCACCCAGGCCTGAGGTCAATACCAAATCGCCAGGCTGCAGCGTCATAGTCTGAATGACCATATCCATGACTAATGCCCCAGTGATCGAACCGGTCACAACACCTTCTGCGTTGGTATTCTGTGTCTGTACATTCACGGCAAAATCAGGTGAATTGACCAGTTGAACGCGGGCGGCATTGGCTGTCACCGCATCCACCCGACCAACCAGTCCTTTTTCTGTTATCACCGGCATGCCCATGCGGACACCATCACTGGAACCATGATCAAGGATGACGTAGTTCATGAACGGACTGGGGTCTTTGCCGATTACTAACGCCGCAATATACTGGTTATCGGGTTTGCTGCGCGCAAAATCCAGCAAAGCGTAATAGAGCTGCGCTTCTCGCAAATCCTCTTCCATTTCAATGACCTGTTTTTGCAGATTGGCGACCTCAAGTTCCAATGCCTCATTCTGCTGCACCAACCCGATCACATCAGAAGAAGCTGTGACGAATGTGTAAATGCGCACAAATCGACTTGACACCCAGGACTGCAGAGACACCAACGGGCCAGTTGCCCCGCCTAACATCTCGCTCAAGTAACCTCATTGACAGCGTGATCATACCTGCCATGAGGAGCAGGAGAACACCAATCTGCCAGGGATGGATTTTTGGGGGTTTCATTTTCTCATTCTCTTGTGATTCAAGCGGATCAAGAGGTAGATCGCTCCAAACCTGTTAACATATGGGCATATTCCGGTAGATTTCCCAAAACCGCCGCAGCGCCGCGCGCCACGCAGGTCATGGGATCATCTGCCACCCATACTTTTAATTTCAGATCATCGCTCAGGCGGTCTGCTAATCCTTGCAATTGCGAACTGCCGCCAGCCAGGCAGATGCCAGTTTCAATCAGGTCAGCCCCGATTTCAGGCGGTGCTTCATCCAGCGCATCGCGGATGGTGTCAATAATCACTTTGACAGAGCCTGAAATGGCATCACGGATTTCTACAGAGGAAATTTCAATGGATTCCGGCAAGCCTGTCACCAGGTTGCGCCCGCGCACCGCCATGGTTTTTTCCGTTTCCAATGGATAAGCAGAGCCAATGGTGTATTTCACCTGTTCTGCCATGCGTTCACCAATCAGCAAATTATATTTGTTGCGCAGATATTGGATGATATCTTCATCCAATTCATCGCCTGCCACACGCAGTGAGCGCGAAACGACCACCCCACCCATCGATAGGATAGCGACTTCAGTAGTGCCGCCGCCAATATCCACCATCATCACACCGCGTACATCTGATACCGACAACCCGGCGCCGATGGCTGCTGCGCGGGGTTCATCGATCAAATAGATCTCACGCGCGCCAGCGGCGGTTGCCGCATCATACACTGCTCGTTTTTCCACTTCGGTTGCGCCTGAAGGAATACCGATCACTACCCGCGGACGTGGCAAAGGCACGATGGATTGCTGGTGGGCTTTATAAATGAAGTACTGCAGCATCGCCTGGGTGATTTCAAATTCAGAAATAACCCCATCGCGCAGCGGTCTCACCGTGATCACGTTGTTTGGCGCGCGTCCAACCATTTCCTTGGCGGTCGCCCCAATCGCGATCGGTTTGCGGGTGCGTTTTTCAATCGCCACATGCGATGGTTCATTGATAACGATGCCTTTGCCACGAACATTCACCAATGTATTGGCTGTGCCCAGGTCAATACCGATATCGAGTGAGAACAACCCCATGAGCCAGTTGAAAGGATTAAACGGCAATGAAAACTCCTTGGATTGCGGGAGGGAATTTTTTAAGATTCCGCAACGTACTGCGAGGGATTATAACATAATTTGCCCGTTGACTGCCTGCTTGACAGCCTCCATTTAGGATACTATAATCGAACACACTGTGCGGGCGTCGCCAAGTGGTAAGGCATTAGCTTCCCAAGCTAACATTCGCCGGTTCGAATCCGGTCGCCCGCTTTCACCATTAAATACATCCCAACCCATAAATAAATAAAACATTAATGATTTGAGAGTGGTTTATGAGAAATCTCTTACACCACAAATCTATTATTTGACTATTCGCTTTTAAAAACATTTTATTAGGAGAAAAATATGCCATCAGAAAAAGTTG
>DSBE01000345.1 GCA_011053085.1 Chloroflexota bacterium | reverse complement strand
TGGTTAAGCCGCTGCGACCATCGAGCAGCACTTCGCGGTTGATAACGGTGTGTGCGCCGATGGCGACGCTGGAAGGGCGATAGAAACGGCAAAGCCGGTGAATGCTGGTGTGCGGACCAATGGTGATTCTGAACAGGTGCCGGTAAAGCCACAACCGCAGTCCGTGAAACCAAAGATGTCCGGTTTGTTCTGCGAGAAAGTCTGTAGCATCATAGCCTAGCCAATAAAGATAATTTGCGAATCGCTTTACTGGAAAGGGGACATACTTATAAGCCCATTTACGCAATGTGTGCATTTTACCGAAATTATCCCCAATGACGATAAACATTGAGTGTTGCGCGTGCAGATTGCTCCCAAGAAAATTGTGCGGCACGGGTCTGTCCACGAAGTCGTAAATCTTCTCTCAATGCAGGAGAAGATAATCCCTGCCACAAAATTTCTGAGATAGCATCAATGTTTAATGGATCGAAATATAAAGCAGCATCTCCGCCCACTTCAGGCAAAGATGTAGTAGCACTGAGCACTACTGGAGCTCCACAAGCCATAGCTTCTAGCACAGGTAGCCCAAATCCTTCACATAAAGAAGGATTCACCACCAGGGTAGCGCCGGAATAAAGCCCTCTCAAATCTTCGCGTGGCACATAGTTCAAATACCGCACAGCCGAAGTTGGCTCAAAATTTTCTAAAGCTTCTTGGATACGCTCAACGCCAATTCCTCCGCGCCCGACCAATACCAACGGAGCTGTTATTTGTCGCTCGCGCCGTAATTTAGCATACGCAAGAAGCAAACGTTCGTGATTTTTGTTCACTTGCAGCGCATTAACATTGAGAATATAATCATCGAGTTCATATTTCTGTTTTACACGTTCTGCATCGGTAGTAGAAGGGAAAAAGAAGGGGTCAACGCCGTGATGAACCACATAGATTTGTTCGCCAGGAACACCATAGAAGGCCATGACATCTTGACGTGTATTTTCTGAAACTGCGATATAACCTGAAGCTATTTTCACCTGACGTTTGATGACATTTTCATGTTGCAATAAACTGGTATCTCCACAGTATTGAGCCAAATGGGTACCGCACACGTCGTGCAGAGTGACGCCTATATGACAGGGATATTTACTACCCCAGGTATGTACTGGAAGATGAAGCCAATCTAAGCGATCAAGTCCTGCAAGTAATGGCAGAAAAACACTAAAAAGCCGCTTAGGCCGATAGGTTCGGTATTTAAACCTATCCAAACGCGGCAAAATATCTTTAAGTAACGTGGGGTCGGCTAAAGGGTTGCCAACGTGAAAGTAGAAAATCAAATCCAGATTTTCAAAGGCTTCTGCTGGCAACGCAGCCATAGCGAGTATCAAAGCCTGAACATAATACTCATATCCGTTCTTCCGCGCTACCAACATGGCGCTGGCATCAATCCCTATGCGTTTTCTCCGCTCACTCATCTTTTTTCACTCTTAATGAGGATTTGATTATAATTTCCTTTAGCCATGTTTCTATCTCATCTACCATGCGCTCCAATATGAAATGCTCCAGTACAGTTTGATGTCCGGCTTCTGCCAATCGGCTCAAGAGCGCTGGATCTTGCCGCAAGCGCAAAATGCACTCAGCCAACTGTGCAGCATCATCCGGTGGATAGACCAGGGCATTGACGCCATCCTCCAGCATTTCCTGCTGCCCGCCCACTGCCGTGCCGATGACCGCCAACCCTGCCGCCATCGCCTCCATCACAGTGCGGGCAATGGGTTCCTCCCAAATCGAGGTGAACAAGAATACATCGGCCTTCGCCAACAATGTGGGGATTTGTTCTCGCGGCACGCGCCCGGTAAAGGTGACAACATCAGCCAACTTCAGCTCTGAGATGCGTTGTTTGAGTCGCGCGATATAATCTGGATGTCCACCACCAATAAGGTTGAGATGTATGTTTGTCAATTGACCCTGTTGCTGTAACCGGCCCAAAGCCTCAATTGCGGTGTGAACACCTTTGTGGGGCAGCCCCCCCCCCACATAGACCAGATTCAATACTCCCGCTTGGCTCTGCGGTTGCGCTTGCCGAGCGCGAACGAAAGGTTCAGGATCAATACCGTTGTAAATGACACGCGCTCCATGCGGTAGTACGCCAGCCGCGATAAGTTTATCGCGCACATAATGACTTACACAAGCGACCTGCTCCAAAGCCAAAGGATAGGTCTCCCGCTCGCGCTTCAAGACTTGTAAAGCATACCATCGGGCCGGGATCATGAACACTCTCGCCCACAAACGACGCACAGGTCGTTGCCAGTAAGCCTCGTGCATATTGGGTTCTATCGGCCAATAACTTGCCACTGCATACGCCACCCGCCCTGGCAACCACTGCTCAGCCCCGTAAGCGACCTGCGTGGAGAGATTCCACATTCCCCAGATAAAGATGGCATCTGGCTTGGACGTATCTATCGCGTGACGCAAAGCGCGCCAGTTGGCCTTTTCACGCGCAGGACGGCGCAGGAAGAAATCCAGGGGGCGGTAGTAGTGGATATCCGCCTCCAGATGTAAGGCGCGGGTGATTCCTTCTTCCGAGGGCGCTGTTCCTTGCACACCGTAGGAACTGGTCAGGACATGGCAAACGTGTCCACGCGCGCGCAGGCGATCGACGGTTTCCCTGCAACGTATTTCCATACCCCCTAGATCGTGAGGCGGATAGAGGTTGGAAATAAAGAGAATGCGCATTACCGTTCCTCTACAACAGAGAATTTTGATAAACACCCCTCAATGAGCGCGCGGTATACTGTCATTTGCTGTTCCATAACACTATCCATAGCAAATCGTTCACGGGCTATTTCATGCCCTCGGCGGCCCATCTCAACTCGCAGTTCAGGGTGATAACACAGGGTAAGCATTGCGTTTGCCAACTCTAATGCGTTACCAGATTCTACAAGCAAGCCGGTCTGCTCGTGAGCGATTATCTCAGGTATTCCTCCTATCCGGCTGCCTATTACTGGCAATCCGGCTAGCTGCGCTTCCACAAGAACTCGTCCAAAAGTCTCAGAACGGGAGGGCAATGTAAGAACATTGCTCTCTGCTAAAGAGCTCCAGACTGCATCAGGCGGGACTGAGCCGATATGCGAGGCCCAATCAGCTGCCTCTGAAAAAAAACGTTGGTATCTATCTGCAACATTATCGCTTAGCTTCCCCACGAAGACTGCTTTTAGAAATGGAAATTTTTGATGCGCTATTTGAAGGGCTTCGAACAAAACATCAGTGCCTTTTAGATAATCTAGGCTCCCAATGTATATAAAAACCACAGGTTTACCATCCGAATTATTTCTGGGACTGAGATCAAGAGAGTGTGCTGAGGTATGCGTTATATGAGTCAAATGAAACCCATAGTATACGCAGCCCAGCCGCTTTGGGTGAACTCCAAATTTTTCTTTGTAGACACTGGCCAAGAATCTTGAGTTTGTCACTACAAAGTCCGCACGTTGCAAACAGAATCGTTCAAAGCTATGGTGAAAGTATCTGCCGGGAAAGTTTGTGTTGGGTAATGTAAGGTCAAGATAACCATGCCCTCGAATCATAATGGGGTGAGTTCTTTTTGGTAAGATAAGCCCCCAGAATGCAAGCCCTCTAAAATCAGAACATTCAATAATATCGAACTTGCACTGACGGCTGAGTGCCCTAATAGTATGCCAGACTCCTGCAGAATCTTCAACCAGATTCCAGCCGCAAAATGCTTCATACATGAAACCCAATCCAGGAAGACGAGAAAGATATTTCAAAATGCGCCTGGGTCTGATTCTCTTCGGAGCTGTTAGATGCAAATTCACATCCATATCCTGGAGGGTTTGCGGTGTCTCAGTTCGCGTTGGACAGACCACATGCACATCATGTCCATGCGCAGCCAACCAACGCGCTGTGTTAAGTGTATAGGAGGCAACACCTCCAAAGGGTGGTTTATAAGCATATTCGTGACTAACAAAACATATTCTCATTTGTTTTTCCAAAAGTTGCATTGTTCAACGCTTGCCACGCTGATTAACAATGGTAATGCCAATTACAAGCACAATCATAACCGGTACTATGGCCCAGATGAGAGGGCTGGCTAAATTCTCAGGTTCAAGAGATTCACCTTGGTGCTGCGAAAACGGCGGTGGCTCGAATGGAGTTGCAGCCACAGGCATCGTAATACCTGGTGTGGTTATAGTGATTGATGGACTTTCATTGATGGGAACAGGGTTGAGAGGCGGCACAGCTATGATAGAATCCTCAACTCTTGGGTACCCAGTCCACCCTTCTATGTACCATAAGGGACCGCCATCGTATTCGATAAGTAATAAATGCAAATGATTTCCCTCAGAAATAGTCAGCTGTGGAAAGTGCGCGCTACCAAGGCCTGTATCACCATCTTGAAGAATCAATGTTTGTGGCGGATCTCTCCACATATAACTATCGAGTAATAAGCTAAAGTAAAAGGCCTGAGGATAACGCAATGATCCGGCCCAGTATACATTACCATAAGGGTCAGATGTCATAGCATCACGACCAGAGCTTCCAACAAGATTTTTGAAGGGTTGCATTATTAACCCCGACCAAGAAATTCCTTGATCGGTGGAAGTGCGATAACAACGTGCTACAGGGTCGCCGCAACCAGCCCAAACTACATGCAGTAAATCATGCGTATCTGCTACAATATAAGGGAATGCATTCCACACAGACTCATCCGCAAGTTCTGAAAGTGGAGAAGGATAGGACCAAGTGATGCCATTGTCCAGCGACTGGGCATAAAGTATTTGTCGCCCTATATACCTGGGAGGATAATTTTCACTCCATACAACGTGTAAGACACCCTCACTATCCATCGTTATAGATGCGGCATCAGGCGTCTGAATATCCACTGTTTTAATATCTGACAAAGGCAGAGGCTCAACCCATGTAAAACCAGAATCATCTGAATAGGTATACATAATGTTCGTTCCTGGACGACGTTGCGAGTAAACGATATGAATGCGTCCATCGGAACCGACAACTACTCCCGTTTGCCCAAGAGCATCTGCACGCACTACAAGCATCGGTTCATCCCAAGCTCGGACGCTAAAAGCCTCTGAAGCTTGTGCAGAGCTATAGTATAATCCTTGCAAACCATTCCATATCACATGCAATCGCCCATACATATCATAGTAAGCAAATGGGAGAGAGAAAGTTTCCCAATCTAACCCAGCGAACAAGTCAATTTCTTCGGACCAAGCACCCTCTTCTCGATAGCGGTAAAATAAAACATTTGAAGATTCACTCGCCTCTGGATAATAGCCCCAGAAAACATGCACCGTTCCTTCCACATCCGTAGCAATAGCAGAATACTGAACCATTGAATCTTCTGCGGTCAACCTGACGGGAGGCTCCCATTCAGGAGTGTAAGCATTGACTGCATAGGTAATCAAAACTAAGAGTGACAATACTATAGAACCAGCAATGAATATTTTAACCCGACCATAGGTTATAGGTTGTCGAATACTATAGAAATGCAAATTAAGCACATTTACCTCCTCAACTTTGCCAGGCTTGCTCGCATACACGACCACAAGACCTTCCGGTAGTCAGAGATATGCTTCCCAAAAGTTGCTTCAAACAACAAAGACAAAATACCGGTATTTGCGATGAAAGCAGGTTGAAATGCTAAGGCGCGCACAAAACAATAACGTGTATCCTTTGCATCTCGCTTTCTATACGCGGCAAAGCCTAAGCGCTCATAACTTTTAGCCCATGTGTTACGAGCAAAATCACGATTATAATAACCAGCATCAACCGCTGTTTTTAGAGTATCTTTGACAAAATCCAAACACATCCCTAATCCATTACTATCACTACTATCATATAATGCTGCGGCTCAAGCGGCAATGATTGTACTAGCCCCAGCACGAATCGCTACGCCATGCGCCTGACCTACATGTTTGTAAAAAGTGCCATACAAGGGTAGAAGCTGTTTAAGTTTGTGAACATCACTAAGCGGCGACCAAACGCCCCCGGTATGTAATCTATGACACGCCATTTTTTCTTCGATGTAGCCAATATTACCTTGTTGAGCAAGTAAAACATATAAAGCCCAGTCTCCGTTAATGATTTTATAGAACCAATCAGGATAAGCGAGAATTAAATTATTCTTAAACATTACCGAACATGTTTGTGGGAAGCATTTCTCAAGAATATCATCAAGAGTGTAGATTTGCCTTGAGGATGATGAATTATAAGACAGTGAAACACAGGCACCATCGTCTGCGATTACCATCACATCATGAAAGCACATCGAACACTCCGGATGCGCCTCGAGGAAATCCACCTGCTTCTGCAACTTGAGCGGGTCGGTCCAGTAGTCGTCGCCTTCGCACATAGCAATGTATTTGCCACGTGCGCGAGGGAATTGATATGTTGATGAAATCTTCACCCCCTTCGAATACTGGTTTTTAGATTGATAGATTGGCAGAATCAACTTAGGGTATTTTTTTTCATAATCCCGTACAATATCTGCAGTACCATCAGTAGAAGCATCATCATGGATTAAAATTTCAATAGGAAAGGTGGTTTTCTGCATCAGAAAACCTTCAAGGGCATCATGAATATACGAGGCGTGGTTATATGTTATACACGAAATGGTAACCAGAGGCTTTGTACCCTCTTTCCAATTTTGATCGGAAACGGGAATACGGATTGATAAAAAGTGATCACAATTCACAGTGCTCAATCGCTCCACCTTACAGGTCATGATAAGTGATCATGGAAAAATCAGGAAGCAACTGCTCTAGTTTTTTATTCTCAACCCAACTGTTTTCCTCTGAAAAATAGTCAAGGTAGTCACTACCAGGATGTACAACTATTTCAAATACTCCCCTTTTGGGACATCGACTGCCTGTTGACAGATATTTACATAAAGAACGGTAGGAAAATACATGATCGGCTGTTTTTAC
This sequence comes from Chloroflexota bacterium, assembly GCA_011053085.1. Taxonomy (GTDB): domain Bacteria; phylum Chloroflexota; class Anaerolineae; order Anaerolineales; family Anaerolineaceae; genus SpSt-1165. The sequence goes on along the minus strand of DSBE01000345.1, from coordinate 392 downwards.
TGGAGGAGGCACTGTCTTAAGTAGCATATTCCAGATCAAATTTGAGAACTCTCGATGTAAAGGAGGTGTTTTTCGAGGTAGAGAGCTGTTGAATATTCCATAAAATCCAATAGGCTTTACATCTTTAATCCTAACTCTGGCAATATCAAATTTCTTCTGAAGCCGTTTAAGAACGAAAAACAACTCATATCTATAATGAACATGATTATGACTATCGATATGCGAAACTGGGATATCATTCTCGTATAGTTTTTCTAATTGCAATTCCCATTCATTGTATATCGCATCCACTAACTGACTATCAAAATGTATCCTATCTTTAGAATTATATCTAGCTATTCCGGTAAAATAATTGTCTCCATCAGTGATACCCTTTTCACGAAAAACGTCTG
>DSBE01000150.1 GCA_011053085.1 Chloroflexota bacterium | reverse complement strand
GTGTTCCGATTGGGTCACATGGGACATCAGGCACGCATGGATTTGGTGCAGCAGGCGTTGGATGTGATCGAGGAAGTTATTTCCTGAAAAAGAGCGAGTAAGCTAAGACCTGTTCTTGTAGTGGCGGTGGATCCACCGCCACTACGGAAAAGTCCATCCTTCTATGGTGGCAGGGCGCGGGTTAAATTAACAGCTATAGACAATTCCCCAATATCAACCGTATCTCAAACATGGCCTGAATATCAAAGCCAAAATATGTCGATTGCAACAACTTCAGTTGCTTATTACGCTGCCTGAGTGTAGCGTTCAATGATCTTGAGTATGGTTTGCACAGCCAGTTCCATGTGTTCAACCACGGCAAATTCATAGGGTCCGTGGCCATTGTAAGAACCATCGAACAGGTTGGGGGTTGGCAGTCCCTGGTAGCTCATCTGGGCGCCATCCGTACCGCCGCGGATCGGTTCAATTCTGGGCTCAATATCGAGGCAACGCATAGCTTCAATGGCGTTCTCAACGATGTGCATAACCGGTTCGATCTTTTCGCGCATGTTGTAATAAGAGTCGGTTATCTTACACTCAACCGTGCTTTCACCATATTTTAGATTGAGAAAATCGCATGCTTTTTGCATCAATTCTTTTTTCTGCTGGAATTTCTGCATGTCGTGATCGCGTAAGATATATTCACAATGCGCCAGTGGCACGCTGCCCTCCATGCGGGTCAGGTGGAAAAATCCTTCAAATTTTTCGGTGTATTCCGGCCGGGCGGCAGCCGGCAGGAGGCCTTCGAGTTCCATCGCCACACGCAAGGCGTTAATCATCTGGTTTTTGGCTGTGCCGGGGTGGATACTTCGTCCGCGGATGTTGATTTCGGCATGGGCGGCGTTGAAATTCTCGTAGGTAACCGTGCCCAACCGGCCCCCGTCCAACGTATAGGCAAAATCAGCGCCAAATAGCTCATATTCAAAGTGGTGCACACCCCGACCGATCTCTTCATCGGGGGTGAAGCAGATCTTGATGGTGCCGTGTTCGATTTCAGGGTGTTCTACCAGGTATTCGATGGCGGTCATGATCTCAGCAATACCAGCTTTGTCATCTGCGCCCAGCAGCGTAGTCCCGTCCGGTACGATCAAATGCAGACCAACCATGTCCTTCATCACAGGAAACTGCTCTGGCGATAGAATGACATTGGTTTCTTCATTCAACACAATCTCACCGCCCTGATAAGGGATGATACGTGGGTCAACATTGGTGCCGGAGAAATCAGGGCTGGTGTCCATGTGCGCATTGAAACCGATGATCGGTATAGTTTTGTCAGTATTGGCGGGCAGTTCCGCCAGTAGGTGGCATTTGTCTGTCAGGACGATGTTGGCAAGGCCTAACTGCTCACATTCCTGTTTCAGTATGTTCGCCAGGTCGAACTGTTTTTTGGTGCTGGGGTTGGAGGGAGAGGTGAAGTCGGAGGTGGTGTCAATTTGCACATAGGCAAGAAAGCGATCGATTAAATGGCTCACGGTTGTGCTCCTGTCATTGGGGGTGGCTTTTCGTTACTAATTATACCTTCAGGTACTGTGGAGGAACCTGGTTTTGGGCCTGAAAAAAAACAGTGAAAAGAATCTCTTCTCACTGTTTTATTAAAGCCATATTCTGCCAGACTACACTGGCAAAGCAGGAGTCATTGTATCAGAAGGGAACTCTGATTATTGCTCAGATTCACCGAAAGAGCGAACTTTTTTGTAACGGTAAACGATCCGTCCACGTGTCAGGTCATAGGGTGACATGTCTAATTTGACACGGTCTCCCAGCAGGATGCGGATATAATTCTTGCGCATTTTGCCTGAGAGATAAGCAAGGATTTCATGTTCACTGTCATCGAGTGCAACCCGAAACTGTGTTCCGGGTAATGCTTCTACTATAGTTCCTTCTACGGTTATCTTATCTTCTTCTTTTGCCATTGACTCCTCGTCATTTCTGTTGCACATTGGCAGGCCGCATGGGCTTAATAGGTCTTTCTACGGCTGCGGCGCTGTGCTTTTTTCTTATCAATACGGCGCTGTTCACTGGGGGGTGTGAACCAGCGTTTGTTGCGAATGGTGGAAAGGACACCGCTTTTGACGACTTTCTTGCGAAAACGCCGCAGCAATTGATCCTGACCTTCATTAGAACGTAAAACTACGGTTGGCATTCAGAAATTCACCTCCATCCTGTGCCAGATTGGTGATCGCATAAAAAAACCCGGCTGGCGATGACACGCCCGAACCGGGTTAAGTATCAAATCCAGCAAAAAACGGAGCTTTTACATGCAATCTCCTGCAATTCGAACTAAAACGAGCAAATACAGGTGGAAATCCACCTATGCCTTATTATAAACGATTTTGGGTGATTTTGTCAAAGTAATTTCTTAAGATTGGGCCTGCCAGGCAGCCAGGATACGGCGGTAACTCTCCGCCAGATCTTCAGGGATGATTCGGGTCTGTGCGACGGTGGTGAGAAAATTGGTGTCGCCTTCCCAGCGAGGGAGGATATGAAAATGGACATGCGGGGCGATACCTGCACCAGCTGCGGCGCCGATGTTAGCACCGATGTTGAATGCCTGCGGATTGTAAACAGCGCGCAAAACTTTGGTGGCTTTGGTGATCAATTCCATCATTTCGGCGCGGCAATCCGGCGTAAGATTTTCATAACTGACGGTGTGCTGATAGGGAATGATAAGCGTATGCCCGGTGTTATAGGGATACTTGTTAAGGATGACGTAAGCATATTCACCACGCGCGATGATCAAGTTGTCGACATTGTCCTCCTGCGTCAGTACATGACAGAATACGCAGCCGTTTTCCTTTTTGTTGTTCAAAATATATTGCATGCGCCATGGCGACCATAGGTGTTCCATCAATCATCCTTCGTGTAGCCGGAAAAGCATGTTCCTGCCGAAAAACTTTGTGCCATGATTATACCTCATCCGACACCGCCTTCCCCCAAAAAAACTTGAAGGCGGCTGTCATTGATGCTATAATCTCGCGTGACCGCAACAACTGCCCCGGTGGCTCAAATGGATAGAGCAAGGCACTCCTAACGCCTAGGTTGTGGGTTCGAATCCTGCCCGGGGCGTTTTTTATTCTTTCTTACTGAGAAGACCTTCAACCCGCTGGATGTTTTGTTTGATGCCCTTTACATGAGGATGTCGGGCTGTCAACAAATGCTCCAGCATTTGGGCGGCTTGCCGGTAACACGATAGTGCTTCTTCATACTGCCCATCCTGTTCATAGGCGGAACCAAGGTTGTTCAGGTCTCGTGCCAGGCTGGGATGGGGCTGGTTGCCCAAAGCATTCTGATCGATTTCCAGCGCGGTCTGGTACGCCTGAATGGCGGCGGTGAATTTTTGTGTTTGTTGGTGAACACCACCAATATGATTATGCAGCGATGCAAGGTAGCGGTGCTGGTCTCCAAACACTGCCTGGGCAATCTGGAGCGCTTCCTGAAAATTGGATAAGGCGGCGTCATTGGCATCCAATAGCTGGTTCACCATACCCAAACTGGAAAGGAGGATAGCAGTTTCGCTGTGGCGGTCCCCCAACTGTTTTCGAACGATGGCTAACGCCGATTCATAGAATGATTGTGCTTGATCATTGTCTCCGCGGCGATAAGCCAGACCGCCGAGGGCGGACAGGTGGTTGGATGTTTCCAGACTGCCTTCGCCATATCGGTGCTGATCAATGGCCAAAGCCTGCCGGAAAAGGCTCTCTGCCGGCTCCCATTCCCCCAATTCCTGCAAGGTGTTGGCGAGATTTGCCAGGTCGACCGCCACTTGCGGGTCTTTGCTGCCAAAGCACTCCAGATCAATGCTGAGTGCGGTTTCAAAATGTTCTTTTGCCTGGTCAAAATCCAGCATGCGGTAATAGACCGCGCCCAGATTGCGGTGGTCTTCACCTGCTTCACTGCTATTTGGGCCGAAAATTTCTTGGTTAATTGCCAGTGACTGCATCAGCGCTTGTTTTGCGCCTTCGTAATCGCCATTTTCCATCATGCGTAACGCGGGATTTTTTTGTTGGTTATTCTTCTGCATCCGATTTCCTTATTTTCCAATGGTGCTGATTATACGTTGGTGAGATGTGCCTGTCAAAAAAGGGGTTTCTCTTAATCCGTGAAACCTCTGGTAAAATTGAGAGGGTTTTGACTAACGAAGACAGGCGGTATTGGTAGATTGTTTGAAATTATTTTCTTAGGCACATCAGCATCTGCGCCTTCTATTCAACGGGGATTACCGGCGCAGGTGATTAAGCACGGCGAACATCGTTTCTTACTTGATTGCGGCGAAGGCACCCAACGACAGATCTTGACTTCTGGGATTGGTTTTAAGCGTCTCGGCAATATCTTATTGACGCATAACCATCTGGACCATATCCTGGGCATTGGTGGTTTGATCTCAACATTGGCGCGTTGGGAATCGATGGATCAACTGGATATATATGGCGCAGAAAGAACACTGGAACGGGTCGAGAGCCTGATCTACGATGTGGTGCTACGCAAAGCCAAGCCGCCTATGCCGATCAATTTGCATGTGATTTCTGCCGGTGTTTTCTTTGAAACAGAAGATCTGAAGGTCAGTGCTTTTTCTGTGTCGCACCGCGGCGCCGACAGTCTTGGGTATTTGTTTGAGGAATCAGGCCGCTATCCGTTTTTGCCTGAGAAAGCAGAAGCGCTGGCAATCCCGCCGGGCCCCTGGCGGCGCGATCTGGTGAATGGTAAAGCGGTGATACTGCCAGATGGTCGTGTGATTGAGCCTGAGATGGTACTCGGAGAATTCCGCCCAGGTGTGCGCATCGGGTTCACCGGTGATATCGGTAATATTTATGCCCTCAAGGATGTCCTGAAAGATCTTGATCTGCTGGTGTCTGAAGCCACCTACCTGGAAACTGAGCGAGAGATGGCTGGTGAGTTCGGGCATCTAACTGCGCGTCAGGCGGCAGAGTTTGCCAGAGACGCCAACATCAAAAAACTGGTGCTAACCCATATCTCGCGGCGGTATCGCGAGCGGGATACGATCAAAGAAGCGCGAGCTGTTTTCGAGAACAGTTTTGTGGCACGTGATTTGGATGTTTTCGAGGTTAAACGCGAGAGTGACGAGGACTGATCAAGCGGTTTCGACCTGGTGACCGTTGCGCCATCTCAGAGGTTCAACCTGGATATCATGCCAACCCAACAGGCATGCAAGCGCGTTGGTTAACACCGCTGTGTTGCCGGTGCTGAGAAACCGGTGAGGAGGATTGTCCTCCGGAGTATTTAACCCCAGGTTGTTTTCAATGATGAATTGTGTGCGCCGCGCAATTGCCTGGCCTGGTTCTATGATCTCGATCTGGTCACCGATTATGTCGCGAATCACCTCTGCTGCGAACGGATAGTGGGTGCAGCCAAGCACCAGGCGATCAATGTTCATGGCGATCATCGGCTTCAAAGCATGCTCCAGAATATTGCGCGCGGCTGGTTGATTAACACGACCGTTTTCAATTTCTTCCACCAACCCGGGGCAGGTATCCTGGTAAACGACCACATTGGAAGCAAATTGTGTTTTCACCTGCATATATAACCTTCCACGGAAGGTGCCGGGGGTGGCCAGCACACCAATACGGCCCGTGCGGGTGGTTTCAGCGGCAGGTTTGATAGCAGGGACCAGGCCAATGAAGTGCGTTGTCGGAAATTCATTGCGCAGATACTGTAGCGAAGCACCTGAGGCGGTGTTACAGGCGATGATGATGGGATTGGCGTTGTGGTTGATGAGAAAGCGAACAATGGCGGTGGTGAATTGGCGTACCTGCTGATGGGTACGCGGCCCATAGGGTACGTGGGCATTATCGCCTGCATACATGGTGGCGTATTGCGGCAGTAATTGATGGACGGCGCGGTAGATGGACAAACCACCCACGCCCGAGTCGAAAAAACCGATCATGGCTGTTTGTTGCGCTTTCTGGCAGTCTCAATGAACGCAGCGAATAATTTTTGGGCATGGGTGTCTTGCGGCAAGCATTCTGGGTGCCACTGCACGCCAATAACCCAGTCTTTATGCGGTGCCACCACCGCTTCGATCGTGTCGTCTTCAGCCATGCCGACAACTTGCAGGCCGGAGGCAGGCGATTTTATTGATTGGTGATGCAGGCTGTTCACCTGAATCATGTCGGTGTTCATGATGGTCTGGAGCAGGCTGCCGGAGGCAAGGGTGATGGTGTGGCGGTAGGCGTCACGCGGCAAATTGGGGTAGAAATCATGTTTTTGTGCCCCAGGATGGTCCTGCATCACATCGGGGTACAGGCTGCCGCCCATGGCGACATTTAAGATTTGAATACCGCGGCAGATTGCCAGGATGGGGATGCCGTTTGCCAGGGCGATTTCGATGAGCAGAATTTCAGCTTCATCGCGGTCATGGTCAATACCTTTGGCGCGCGGGTCAGGCCGGGTTTGATAACGCAGGGGATCAACATCACGCCCACCGCTCAGCAGCAAGCCGGAACATTGCTGAAAAAGTGATAACAGGCTGTCATGGGGCAGTGAGGTGGGCAGCAACAGCGGGGTGCCGCCGGCTTTGGTCACAGCCTGCAGATAGGCGGCGCCCAATTCATACACCGGTGGACTGCCGGCATTATGTCCAATCGTGATGCCGATCTGAGGGGAGGTACTGGATTTCATCGTGTAGAATTACTCCTGCGGGAACGTTGCCCATAATTCTACTCGTTTTCTTGCCTTTAGAGAAAAGAAAAACCAGTGATTTCCACTGGTTTTATTGGGTTTTTATTTGGAGAATTTCTCTTTGAGACGGGCGCGTTTGCCGGTTCGTTCGCGCAAGTAATACAATTTGGCGCGGCGGACTTTGCTATGGCGCTCCACCACTACTTTGTCAAGGCGCGGAGAACGGGTCAGGAAAGTACGTTCAACACCGATGCCGTTGGCACCGACGCGACGTACGGTGAAGGTGGAGCCGACACCATTGTTGTGTTTATAAAGGACGGTGCCCTTGAAAACCTGGACACGTTCACGGCTGCCTTCTTTGATTTTGACATGGACGGCAACTTGATCGCCGATACGTAGTTCGGGCACGTTTTCATTGACCGGGGCTTCGATTGATTTGATAATGTCGTTCATATAATTACCTACCTTGCTGCGTTTTTATCGAGATGGCTCTCGAAATTTCACTCTCTTGGAAAATTGCACACATTTAACCGGCACCCTTTGTTCAGGGCGAATGAGGATTATAACACCTCCGATGCCCAGCGTAAAGGGCGGGAAGCGACGAATATTATTAAAATTCACCGTGAATAGTATAATCCATGCGTATGAAAAAAACGCTTGTTTATCTTATTCTGGCCGGC
>DSBE01000172.1 GCA_011053085.1 Chloroflexota bacterium | reverse complement strand
GGCATAGACATCCAGTGGGAAAGCTCGCAACAGCTGGCAGACCTGCCTGCCGATAGCACCTAATGAAATGATGCCGATCTTGGAGCGGTACATGCCGGGGATTGGCACTCTCTGCCAGGTTTCACGGTGTTGTTTGTACTGGTTTACGTAATACCAAAAACGTTTAAGGGAGAGCAGAATCTGCGCCAGGGTGAAATAGGCGACGTATTCTCCGTTTACAGTATAGGCGCTGGTCACGCGGATACCACGCTGCCAGAATGCAGGAGGGGTGAAGTGGCGGATCGAACCGGAGCCATAAAATACTATCTTCAGGTTGGGAGCTTTGGCAAGGATAGCTTCATTCAACTCGATCATGCCCCATGAGGAGAAAATGGCATCGACATCCTCTAACAGAGAAGGGTTTGCCTGAACCTCATCGGCAGAATAGACACGATCTTCCACCTGCATATATTGCCGGATTTCATCACGCAGAACAGCCGGATAGACGCGATCGAAGTAATCGGGGTTGAGCAAGAACATGGCTTTCATTGGCACTCCTGGGGGTGATTGGCAGGGGGTTTCAAAGCAAAGTATATCGCACTGCTGCGCCTGTTCTGCCGCCTATTTCTTAGATATGAAAAATGTTTTGGGACTAAAACGTGCAGATGATGCCAGCCGTGCCCTGGGTGACCAGCCAGCATCCGCCATTGGATTCGATCAGCTTGAGAGCAGCTTGCGGCCCCCAGCTGTTCTTGGCATATTGATGCGGCGACGGTTTATTTGGATCTTCGGCAAAACGAATGACCGGGTCCATCAATTGCCAGGCAAGTTCGATTTCATCTGCGCGGGCGAAGAGAGAAGCATCTCCGTTGATGGCGTCCAGCAGTAAGCGCTCATAGGCATCCGGCAACGGTTCGTTTCCGAAAGATTGGCTGTAGTAGAAATTCATGTTGACTGATTGAATTTCTTTATAAGAATCGGGTTGTTTGGTGGCAAAACTGAGATGAATGCCTTCATTGGGCTGAATGATGATCGAAAGCACGTTCGGCGATTGGTCGACGCCACCCTCAAAAGAGAACAGGTTGTGAGGAGGGTTACGGAAATAAATGCTGATCTCACTGGTTTTGTCTGGTAGAGCTTTGCCGGAACGCAGGTAAAAAGGCACACCCTGCCAGCGCCAGTTGTCGATGTAGAGTTTCATGGCGGCATAGGTTGGTGTACGGGAGTCAGGCGCTACACGGTCAGTCTGACAGTAGCCATCATATTGACCGAGAACAACGTCTTCGAGGGCAATGGGGCGAATGGCTTGCAGCACTTTGACCTTTTCATTGCGCAAATAAGTGGCGTTGAAAGCTGCCGGCGGTTCCATGGCGGTCAGCGTCAGTAACTGGAACAGGTGATTTTGGAACATATCGCGCAATACACCGGCATGGTCATAGTATCCAGCGCGGTGACCGACATCTACACTCTCTGCGACAGTGATCTGTACATGGTCAATGAGATTGCGGTTCCAGATCGGCTCAAAAATGCTATTTGAAAAACGGAAGAACAAGATGTTCTGGGCGGTTTCTTTGCCGAGATAGTGGTCGATGCGGAAAATTTGTTCTTCCTGAAAGGTCTGGTGGATGAACTCATTGAGGTCGTGAGCCGAGGTATAATCGCTGCCGAAGGGTTTTTCGATGATGATCTTGTTTTTGCCAGCGTCATCCAGGTTGCAGTCTGCCAGGTAGCCGATGGTTGTTTTGAAAAACTCTGGAGAAGTTGCCATGTAGTAAGTATGGTTTTCATGCCCGCCATAATGGCGGTGCATGTATTCACTCAGGCGGTCAAAATCTTCCTTATTGGTAAAATTGCCCTGGAAAAAGTGCAAGCGCTGCGAAAAATGATCCCAGTCAGATTGAATAAATTGGTCGGGGGTGAATGCCTGTATGCCTTCGCGCATTTCTTGCCGAAAATACTCATCATCCCATTCACGACGGGCAAAACCGATGATATCCAGGTTGGCAGGCAGGCGGCCTTTTTGGCATAATTTAAACAGGGAGGGGATTAGTTTTCTTTGGGTCAGGTCGCCGGTGGCCCCCATGATCACCAGGGCTGTCTTTTTTTGTGCATTCATGCGTTTTGCTTTCTTACATTGATACTATTGGCTGATGTATCGTTGATTATACAACAGACCAGGCATCATAAACAGCACGCACCAGTTCAGGTTTGGCACCGGGCCCGAATTCGCACTGGGCGAGGATCCCGCCATTATGAAAACAGTGTTGATGAACATGCCTGACTGCCTGATGGATTTCGTCGACCGTAGCATGCGCCAGTAAATGCTGGCGGTCCATCTCACCCCAGAATGTGATCTTGCCGGCATAGGCGGCACCTAACGCCTCAATGTCCATGATGAATAGCTGCGAGTTGATGGCATTCACACCGATTTCGATCAAATCAGGGTAAATGGCAGCGATGTGGCCGTCTGAGTGCATGAAGACATATTTGCCATAGGAATGAATCAGGTCGCAGTATTCCTGATAGAGGGGTTTGAAAAGTGTGCGCCACATACGCGGAGAGATCAAAAGTTTTTCTTGTGCCCCCCAGTCATCCATGAGGTTGATGGCATCCACATCAGTGCGGCACCAGGTTTCGAGTAACTCCATGAAGAAAGTGTGAACACGGTCACGCAACAAAAAGAATTCCTCCGGCTGTTCGGCAATGTCGTAATAGAGGTTTTGCGAGCCGCGCAGGTACTGCATGCGCTCAAAGGGATTGGCGCAGCAGCCGCCCATAACGAACTGGTCAGTGCCAGCGCAGAACTGGTTGACTTTCTCAGGGGTGATGGTTAGCAGTTCACTTGGAGGGCGCACTTTTTCCAGATCATGCTGCCAATCCTGAATGAGGGGCTTTTTTATCTCGCCGATGATGCCGGGATGGATGCTGACCCGCTCACAGCCCCATTCATCGACAGAGATACCAATTTCATACGGATCACCCTGCGTATGAGGCTCTTCTTTCAGATAGCCGGGTGCGCCGGTGGTGTCCATGGGAAATTCCTGGCGGATACGTTTGATGTCAGCGGGGTAATGGGTATGTGCCCATGGCAGGGTCCATAGGTCGCGCGGGACGCGGTCTGGTCGATCAAATTCAAGCGTTCGGGTCACTCGTTCACGGCTGGTAATCATTTGGGTCTCCTTGTTGTCAGGTTAAGTCAATTGTAACGGCGAAAGGGTGAAAGATAGATCGTTAGTTTTCGGTTACAATTAATTGAAAGAGAAAAAGGCAAACCACAGGTAGTGATTGGAGGATTACATGTACAAATTGGTGTTATTGCGGCACGGTGAGAGTGTGTGGAACAAGGAGAATTTATTCACCGGCTGGACAGATGTGGACTTGTCAGAAAAAGGGCTGGAAGAAGCAGCGGCTGCAGGAAGAACTCTCAAGGAAGAAGGATACACCTTCGATATTGCCTACACATCGGTGCTGAAGCGTGCCATCCGTACCTTGTGGCTGACGCTGGATGGTATGGACCTGATGTGGATCCCGGTGGTGCGCGACTGGCGCCTGAACGAACGCCACTATGGTGCGCTGCAGGGATTGAACAAGGCGGAAACCGCGGCGAAATACGGCGATGACCAGGTGTTGATCTGGCGGCGCAGCTATGACACCCCGCCTCCTGATCTTGAGAAAGACGATGAACGCTATCCCGGCCATGACCCGCGCTATGCTGATCTGAGCGACGATCAACTGCCAACCACAGAATGCCTGAAAGACACAGTGGCGCGTTTCCTGCCGATGTGGCATGAGGTAATCGCGCCGGTGGTCAAGAGCGGTAAGAAGGTCTTGATTGCGGCGCATGGCAACAGCCTGCGCGCATTGGTGAAATACCTGGATGATATTTCAGAAGAAGAGATTGTTTCGCTGAATATCCCCACTGGCATCCCGCTGGTGTATGAACTGGATGAAGATTTGAAGCCCATCATGCATTACTACCTGGGTGACCAGGATGCCATCAACGCGGCGATCAACAAGGTTGCCAACCAGGGCAAAGCCAAGAAGTAAGCTCTCCCTTTTGATGAGATAGCAGCCCGTGCGGTATTATGCCTGCGGGCTGTTTGTTTTCGCCCGATGACCCTGCCAGATCAACAAACCGGCACCAATGAGGGTGATCAGAATCACCCCAATAGCAGCATCCAGCCAGAATTCCATCGGAAACAAGCGGATGAGGGTGTCAGAGCTGAAAAACAACCAGGTGTCGCCTTCAAAAAAGATATAGTGGAACTGGGTGAAAAACCATTGAAAATTGATAGCGACCAAAAGGCCGACAAAAGACAGGGCAGCGATGGTGACGATGCCGCCGGTGCCGACGGCGCGGCGGAACTGTGTCCAGCGCTGGGTGCGGCGGAACCAGATCAACAATGCGCCCAACAGGAATGTGACCCCATACCAGATGTTGAGCAGCCAGGTGATCAGCACTTTGACATCCACCATGTGATCCAGCTCACGCTGGTTGAACAGGGGCGAACCGTCTGGAAAAGTCAGGTCACCGAGGTAATCAATGTCAGCATTGTTGACCAGATAGAGAATGGCGTAACGCGAGTAGGCCCCCCTTTCTTCACGGGTAAATCCATATTCGTCAGGCGGGAAGTTCGGGCGGGCATATTCGATGCGCGCGAACAGAGGGTTAATCATGACCCTGACAGCAAAGATTATCAGGAAGAAGGGTACCAACACTGCGATAACGGCTGAGAGAATACGATACAGACGGTTCTCATTGGTTTTCATCGCTCACTCCAGGGTGTCCAGGCCCTCAGTGAGGGCGAATTGGATCATTAAATTATTGGTCATCCACTCGATACCGGCTTTGTCATCGGTAAATACTATGGTGGTTTGCGGTTGAGGGGCGAAGTTGCTTTGGGTGTTGAGCATGGCATATTTCAGCATCATGGCGGTGTCGGGGTTTTCCCATAACAGTGCCATGTTTTCCGCAAAGTTTTCCTGCGCGGTGGGTTGTTTGGTGGCAAAGATGATGGTGTTGAAGGCGGATGGCAAATCCATCACATGTACAGAGGCGAAGTGGACAGAAATGGTGGTAGCGAGGGCGTTAACCAGACGGCGGTCGGTGTTGGTGCGCCCGACGTTAATGACCAGGACGCCATTCTCTGTTAATCTTTCATGGGCGATGCCGAAAAATTCCACAGTGGTCAGGTGGGGTGGTATGTAGGGCGGGCGGTAAGCATCAACGCTGATGATGTCATACAAGTGGGGACTGTGTTCAAGGCCCCAGCGACCATCCTGGGCATAGGCGTTCAGGTTGGGCAAGTCCATGCCGAAATACTGCTTGCCGATTTCGATGATCTTGGGGTCGATCTCCCAGCCGTCGACGATAGCCTGGGGATAGACGACTGAAGCCTGGCGGGCGGTGGTGCCTGCGGCAAGTCCGACGATGGCAATGCGCTGGATGTCTGCTGGCGCAACAGGCGCGGGGTTGAAAAAGGGGGCAACCAGTACCTGAGACCATGGCCCGCTGAAATAGTATTCATCGGGATGATAGACGGAATGCTGCCCCTGGCCTTCATTGAGGCGCAGGTAGCGGGCATCACCAATTTCCAGCACCTGGATGTAGTTGTAGGAGGATTCACCTTCATAGATCATGTACTGGCTGTTTTTGATGGTGCGTTGGATGCCGAAAAAGGCGATCACCAGAATCAGCAAAAAAGTCCAACCCAGCGGAAGGGCCTTGCGCCAGCCGTCAGACCGCAGAATGCCGATCAGGGAGATCAGGGTCAATAACCCGCCCAGCACCACAAATGTCTGGTAGGTGCCAATGGTGGGGATCATGATGAGGCCGGGCAGAAAGGTGCCGATGAAGGAGCCAATGGTGGAGATGGCATACACTTTGCCGGAGATTTTGCCCAACTGGCTGGCACCAATGCCTTCTTCATCCGCAATGATGCGGATACCGAAGGGCGAGGCCATGCCCAACAAGATGATAGGCACCACCATCAGGATCATAACGGAAACAAACGCACCAACCAGAATGCTGATTTGCAGCTGGTCGAAGGCGTTGGCGGCGGTACGCAGTACGGGTTGTGCAATGACCGGCACGATGGCGGTTGTCAGACCGGCAAACACCAGAATGGCAAAAAAGGTCTTTTTGTGGGGAGAACGGTCAGCCCAGCGGCCGCCGACGAAATTGCCGACTGCCAGATAGATCAGGATCAGGCCGATGATGCCCGCCCAGACCAGGTTAGAGGTGCCGTAAACGTTGCTGAGCAAACGGCCGGCCGCCATCTCGATTGCCAGCGACGCCATGCCTGAGGCGAAGATGGTGAAGTATAGGTATTTGCGCATACGCCTCCTGTGGTTAACAACCCATTCAGTATATCACGGGCGAACTCAGTGAGGTATTAAAAAAACAACGGCCGCCTTGACGGCGGCACGGTGTTTCTTCTATTTGTTTGTGTAGAATTAGGCGGCAGGGGTATCTTCTGCGGGCTCTTCCGTCACCACTTCTTCTACTTTGGTTTTCTTGCCAGCGGGGGCAATATTTTCAAGCATGATGTGGCTTTTTTCCTGCAGTTCCTCGGCTTTTTCCCTGGCCTGTTCCGTCAGTTCCTCGATCTTTTCGCGGGCTTCTGCCAACGAAGCTTCAGCCTGGGCGTAAGCCTCTTCGAAGTTCTTTTCGGCTTTTTCATACACTTCTACGCTTTTCTCTTTGATCAGCTTGCGAGTTTCTTCGCCGGATTGCGGGGCGAGCAGCAGAGAGGCAACGCCACCAGCGATCACGCCGGTGAGAAAACCAGTTACAAATGCACCAAATTTATCATTGTCTGACATAGTGGATCTCCTTTTATTTTTTGTTTGATTTCGATAATTTTTATAAGTTTTTCAACATGGGCTATTCGCCCGGATGTTTTACCAAATTGATCAATTGCTTTAATCCAGCCAGGGCTCCATTGAGTTTAATCACTGGATCGGACACATTTTTGCTGAGAAATTCGGCGGTGCCCTTGACCGTATTGACGGTCTGGTTGGTGGATTCAAGGATGGGGCGGATTTCATTTTGCAGCAGGTTGATCAACACCGCCAGCTGCACCATCAGGATGACGATGGCGACACCTATCACCAGCATTTCGAGCGCCATGAAGATGATGAAGACATCACGCCATTTGGCGGCGGTGTTCGCGTCGCCAGTCAGCAGCAAGACAGCGCCCGTGATGATCAAGCCAATGAACAATACGGCAGCAACTGCGATGCCGATTATCTGGGCTTTATTGGGCTGCTGTGTTCCTTCGGCAGGGGCTGCCTGCGAAGTTTCTACTTTGATGGTGGGGTCAGTCTTTGTCACTTCTTCTGACATGGTTTTTCTCCAGCCTTGGTATTGTGTGATGTTGCTGCTGCTTATTAATAAGCAT
>DSBE01000323.1 GCA_011053085.1 Chloroflexota bacterium | reverse complement strand
TGTAGATGCTGACAAACAACTCGCGCCGGTCGATTTTGTCTTGCAATGCCTGAAAGACTTCTGGTTTTAGCGGCACTGTATCATACAGGGTCAGGTAGTTGGGCAGGTTTAGCTCAGGCTCGGTGTGATAGTAGGTGCGGAAATTGTCAGAGCCGATGATGTGCTGCTGGAAGATGCGCATGGTTTCTGAGCACTGGATATCGCGGGTGTGGGCAAGCAGCGCTGACAGCACCGGGTGGCTTTTCAGGTGCGGAAACGGAAAGTGTGCTTCTGAAGATGCTGCCAATATCCATTGTGAAGGCGTGCCGCTGCGCCCGTTGATGATGGCGCCGATTTGGTCGATGACGCCGAAGAGTTGGTTGGGTGCAGGTAGTTCAGGATGCTGGATGATATCGGCGGCGGCATCCGCCAGCGTCTGCCAGGGTTGAGCAGGCTGTAGAAATTGCAGGGCATGATCGAGGAAGTGGCACAGGGTCAGCGGTAGTATGTCCCATTCGCTGGTGAGCATGTGCGATTCAAATTGCTCCACAAAAGACGCATCCGGCTGCCAGTGAGGCTGTCCGAGGCGCTGCAAGAAATGGCGCATGGCATCGCGCATGGCGTACCGGTATCCGCCGGGCTCGATGAGCACGCCGTCAACATCAAAGAGAACAACGGTGGCGCGGTCGAGGGTCATATCAGGCGCTCCTGCGGGTGAGGGTGGCAGCAAGTTCGGTCAGCAATGCGTGCATGGGATGGCCAGGTTGGACGAGGTCATCCAGCAAGGCAAGCGCCTGTTTTGTGAGATCGTCAGCCTGGGCGAAGGTATACGACTGGGCGCCTTCCTGCTCCAGCAGGTGTGCCAACTGTGGCAGGTTGTCTTGCGCAAAGCCTTTGTGCCAATGCTGCGCGAATTGCTGATTCTGGGCGATGCCGTAGAGGATGGGGATGGTCTTTTTGCGCGAGAGCAGGTCACTGAAGGTGTCTTTGCCGGTCACGGCGGGGTCGCCCCAGATGCCCAACCAGTCATCCACCACCTGGAACGCCAGTCCCAGCGAGCGGCCGAACTGCGCCCATTGCACCTGCCGGGCGGCACCTTCACCCGCCAGCAGCGCACCCAGCTGGCAGCAGCAGGCGATCAACGCGGCGGTTTTGCCTTCGATCATCTGCCAGTAGTCATCCAGGGCCACATCCTGCCGGGTTTCAAAGCGCATATCCAGGTGCTGTCCGTGCACCAACTGCTGGATGGTGTCCTGCAGGATGGCCAACGCCGCTAGCACGGTGTCGTTGGTGTGGCCGCTTTGCGGCAGGTTGAGAAGAGAGGCATAGGGGAAAGAGAACATCAGGTCACCGGCGTTGAGCGCCAACGGCAGCCCCCAAATTCGCCAGACGGTAGGCCGTCCGCGGCGCAGTTCAGAATTGTCCTCGATATCGTCGTGGATCAACGAAAAATTGTGCAACAGACTGACCGCAGAAGCGGCGGGTAAGGCTGCCTGCCAATTACCGCTGCAGGCTTCATTCACCATCAACACCAGCAGCGGGCGCAAGCGTTTACCGCTGGCTTTGGGAGCGCCAGTTACCCCCACCCAGCCCATGTGATAGGCAAGCATCAGGTGTAATTCCTGGTTGCCAGCCGGGATCAGGGCTGACAGGTCAGCTTGCAGGCGGTTTTCGATGACAGGCAGGCGCGCCTGTTGATAGTCTTTCAGGTTCATGTTATCCTCGCAGTTTCAATGCCGGGGTTGATTTGAGTTGTGTGACTGAGCGTGCGCCGATCAGAAAAGCGGCAATACGCATGGTTTCAATGATTTCTTGGGCTGCCTTGATGCAATTTTCGGCGGATTGCATGGCGGGTTTCAGAAAGGGGGTGCTCATACCGACCAGGTCAGCGCCGAGGCCAATGCACTTGGCGGCGTGGATGCCGTTGCGCAACCCGCCGGAGGCGATCAGGGGAAGGTCAGGGTAAGCGGCACGGATGGTCTGGATGCACTCAGCGGTGGGGAGGCCCCAGTCAGCGAACTGGGCGGCGATCACCTGTCGTTCGGGGTGTTTCATGCGGTACATTTCTACCAGCGCCCAGGAAGTCCCGCCCGTTCCCGCCACGTCAATGGCTGCCACACCGGCATCTACCAGCCTCCGTGCAGCCGCCAGTGAGATACCCGCCCCTACTTCCTTGGCGACGACAGGTACCTGCAGGCTGGCAGCCAGCTGCTCGATGTGCGGGAGCAGAGTGGAGAAATTGGTTTCGCCTTCAGGCTGCAAGGCTTCCTGCAGGGGGTTGAAGTGCAGGATGAGGGCGTTGGCCTGGATATCCTCCACCAGGCGGCGGCATTGATCAATGGTCAGGCCGTAGTTGAACTGCACCGCGCCGATGTTGGCGAACAGAAGAATATCGGGGGCAAAGCGTCGCACCTGGTAGGTACTGGCAAGCTCCGGGTGCGCCAGCATGGCGCGCTGCGAACCGATTCCCATGGCGATGCCGCAGGTTTGGGCGGTGAGCGCCAGGTTGCGGTTGACTTGCGCTGCTTCTTCGGTTCCGCCGGTCATCGACGAGATCAGCAGCGGGGCCGCCAGCGGCACGCCCAGAAAGGTACTGGCCAGGTCTACCTGCACCAGACCGATTTCCGGCAGGGCATTGTGCTCAAATTGATAGCGATCCAGCCCGTTTTCTGCGCGCGATTGCACGTCGTTGTCAAGCGTGATACGCAAATGGTCGGATTTTCGCTGGGGGATCAGCATACAGTCATTCCTCGTGCGGTCAGCATTTCACCGTTGAGTATACCAGCAATTCGATGGCGTTTGCCTGAACCTGTCGGGCGCTTAACTGGTCAAATCGAGACCAATTTAACCGCCTATTTTCTGCCACTGCCATGATATACTAGATTTGTTATACCCAGAGTACTGAATCATTCGAACCGTATTTTCTCATTCATCAATGCAGCAATCATCAGAGGGATTATTCATTGATAGAAGCCACCGGCGTTTTTAAATCCTACGGAAAACAAAGTGTGTTGGAGGATATTTCCTTTTCTTTGGAAGAGGGAAAGGTGCTGGGCGTGTTCGGCCCGAACGGGGCCGGCAAGACCACCCTGCTGAAAATCCTCGCGCTGTTATTTAAACCTGACCATGGCAATGTGCATATCAACGGATTGGATGCCGGGCAGCATGCACAGGCAATCCGCCCCTTGATCGGCTATGTACCGCAGGAAGTGGCGCTGTACGAAGACCTGAGCGTGGCTGACAACCTGCTGTGCTGGTCGCGCGGGCGGCGTGTCAGCAAAGAGGATGCGGTCTACATGCGCATTGCCTCCGCCCTTGATATCCATGACCTGGCGCGTAAGAAAGTGCGCACCCTGTCAGGCGGGATGAAGCGCCGCGTGAATCTGGCGGTGGCGCTGATGAACGCGCCGCACATCCTGATCATGGATGAACCACTGGTGGGGGTGGATCTGGTGCAGCGGCAGACGGTGCTTGAACATCTGAAAGAACTGGCAGCGCAGGGCGTGACCCAGATCATTACATCCCATTATCCGGGGGAATTGCTGTCGTTCGTTGATCAGGTGATGATTTTGGACAATGGCAAAGTGCAGCGCTATGAACACAGCCAGACGCTGATAAAAAATAACGGGCAGAACCAGATGACCAATCTGGATAATGTCATTTTTGATATTGTACAAGGCAAAGGAGAATGAGTAGGAGATGAAACATAAAGGTTTTCTGAAGCTGTTTGGAGGATTAATGGTCGCAGCGCTGCTGATGACCGGTTGTATGCGCATCAATCCAGCCAGAACATTTGCGTTTGGCCTGGTGGATCTGTTGATGTTGCCGTTTGAGGAGTTCACCAACGAAGAATACTCCAAGGATCTGGCGGGTGAAGTGCAGGAACTGATCAACACCACCTCACACGATGCCAGCTTTAGTTTCCGCATCAAAGATGTATTCGCCGATGCGATGGGATTTGACACCAGCATGCTGCGCGGCGGCAAACTGGACATTGAATCCATGTATGATGCCCCCTCAGGCGATATGTCCATGGCGGTCAATGGCCTGGGTTTGGTGAATGGTTATTTCTATATGCAAGAGAATCAATTTGCGGTGGATGTGCCGCAATTTCTCACCTCCATGATTGTGTATGAGATGCAGTCACAACTGAATTACAACCAGCCCATCATGCTGAATGACCGTGTAACCGACCTGCAATACGCCATCAACCCCGATGCAGGCAATTATGACCAGGCGTTTTTGGATGAGTTGAAAACCATCCTGCGCCATTATGCGCGTCTGATCGCTGATAACCTCGATATCTCAAAATTAGCATGGACCACCGAAAATGTCAGTGTGATGGGCAAATCCTCTCGCGCGCAGGTGATCACGGTGTCGTTTGATGAAAATGATCTGCGTGATTTGACTGAAATTGTGTTGGAGCGCGCCCAGGACGATGAGCGCCTCAAAGACTTTGTGGTAAATAATTTCATGGCGGCTGCCTATGAAACTATCCGCGAGGCAGAAGATGAATTCGATGATGCCATTGAATATGCCCTGGAAGACCTCGATTATGTGTTTGAGGGTGAAGAAATTGACCTGGCAGTATCCATCTACTTCAACACCAGTTTTCTCATGACTGGCACCCCGCTGGCCGTTGGGATTACCATGGATGATGGTTGGCAGGAGGTTGATCTGTTCTATAAGTTTGTTGTCGATGGACGTGAACTGGATATGGCTATGACCGCAGAGTCTGATGGCGATACCATCGACTTTTCGCTGACGAACCTGAAAACACGCGGCGGCTATGAGATGGAAGGCAGTTTTAATGTGCCTTCTGAAGGGATTCGCGTGACCATTGACGGCACCACCGCCATTAGCCGCAATGCCGAGGTGACTGATATGACCATCGTTCTGCGCGGGAGTGATCTCGATATGGACGGCACTGTCAAGATCTGGAGCGAACTGACACGTATCCGCAACAAACGCGAATACGAAATGGTCAGCGAGATCGAAGGTTCCATCAATGCCTACGGGGAAACAATAGGTATCGTGGTGGATGCCAGCGGCACCTATAAGTTTGACGACTCAGTGCGGGTCAGTGTGCCGAACCTGGATGACCGCAACGCCATCCGTGTGACCAATATTGAAGAATTGGTAGAGGAAATTCAGAATTTAATGTATTTCGGATTCTGATGGTGTTCTTTCCCCAATGTTTAAACTGATCCATTACGATCTGAAACGGTTGTTTGCGAACAAGTTGACACTGGCGTTATCCATCATAACGCCAGTGGTGACTTTATTGCTGTTTGCCTCCGCCATTGTGCCGCTGCTGTTCTCGAACCGTGCGGTTGATAAAACCACGGTGGCGGTGTTGATCGAAGATCAGGATGAATACCTGCGGACTGTATTTGATGAGGTGGTCAACACCCCGACGATTGAGGATGTGGTAGCGATTGAACTGGTCGATTCACGGCAGGAGGGGATCGCCATGACCGAGAACGGCGAGGCGGCTCTGTTCGTGCTGCTGCCTGAGAACGGCATGCAAAATTTCTATTACCGCCGTTCTTCGACGGTTGATGTGTGGGTCAGCCCGCATTATCAATTAGAAAATGCCTTGTTTCTGCCGGTTTTTGATCATGTGGTGCAGATGTTCAACCGCTCACAGTTGGGACTGGATTATGTGCTGGATGAAATGCTCACCTTTGCAGAAAGGGAGGAATCATACACCCGCTTCAATAATTTGATGATCATGATCGGGCTGCGCATGCTGAACCGCAGCAGTTTGTACGACCTGCATGGCATCTCGCCTTTGGGGAAATTCCTGCCGCTGGAATACTACGTGTCGGCGCTGTTTGCCATGTTCCTGGCGTTCGGCATTATTCCCATTGTTGGTTACAATGTGCAGGATTTTCAAAGCACTGCCTTCACGCGTGGTGTGGCGCATTTCCGCTGGCAGTACACCTTTGTGCTGACACGGGTAATTACCGGTACCTTGTTCATTTTGCTGGTGACAACTCCCATGCTGATCGTGGGGTTTGTTTTCTTTGGTGCTAATAGCATCTTCGCGGGCAGCCTGCCTGCTCTGGTCGGGGTGGTGATGTTTGCCGCGCTGGTATTTTCTTCTCTGGCGGCGTTGATCTCACTGGTGTTCCGCCAGGTGGATAGCGCGATCTGGTTTGCCTTCTATCTGGTGGTGGTTTTTTCGCTGTTCGGCGGGGTGGCGCTGCCCGCCAGTTATTTGCCGGCATGGATGAACCAGGCAGGGGCGTATTCGCCCATCGGGGCGGTGATGAAACTGACCGGTTATGCCCTGTTTGATTTTGATCCTTCCCAGATGGGCTTCGGTCTGGCTATACTGGCTGGTTTTTTGGTGGTCAGTATAGTGTTTTCGGTGATGTTGTTCAAATACCGGCTGCACCAATGAATTGGTTCTGGACTTTTTTCCAGCTGCGCTTCAAGCAGATCGCCCAGCAGATGACGCTGTGGATCCTGCTGTTAACCACGGTGGTGGTGGCGCTGATCCCGGTCATCAACCACGCCCGCGGGGCTGATGACACCATCCGCATTGCAGTGGTGAATGAAGATGGCGGCAGGTTTTCAGCGGTGTTCATTGAAGCGATACAGGATGTGGGTGGGACGGAATATGTGATGGCGGCGGATGGCGACGAAGCGCTCAAAGCACTGGCAGCGGGGCGTTATGAAGGTGTGATCATCATCGATCCTGACTTCACTGAACAAATGGAAGCGCTGGTTTTCAATGATATGTTCACCTTCTATGTCTCGCCAACCTCCTCGATTGGCATGGTGCTGGTGGAGATTTTCTCTGAGAAAGTGGTGGAGATCTGGGCGCGCGAGGTGCTGCTGGCGGATTACATGGAATTCCGCGCGGAAAAAGGGCTGACCGCTGATGAGGCTGTCAAGGAACTGACCCGTGCCGGCATGGAAGAGGCATCGCTGGGTGATGCCTTGATCCTGGTCGATTACCATCTGCCGGATGGTGAATGGTCTTTGGAGGAACCTCCGCAAAGTAACGGTGCACAGGTGATCGCGCAGGGGGTGTTGTGGTTCTGTGCGCTGGCGGGCTTTTTCATCCTGCTCAGTTCGCGCTGGGTGATTGACCAGCGCCGTAGCGCCATTGGCGAACGCATGCTCTCGCTGGGCGTGAATCCGGCGCTGACCTCGCTGGCGGCTGGCATGGCGGTGGTGGTGTATTGTTTCTTTGCTTTGCTGATCACCCTGGCTATCAGCGGTTTGTATGTGCCGATCACCGTAGGGGTGTTTGTGCAATACTTATTGTTGGGCTTGCTCTACTTTCTGGCAATGGCTGGTTTCGCGGTGATGATCTCGGCGCTGGTGCGTACCAGCATTGATTTGATGATCGTGGCACCGATGTTCACCATGGTGAATGCCGTGCTGGGTGGCATGTTCGCCGCTCTGCCTGATTGGGCTGTCGTGTTGGAGCGTTTCTCTCTGCT
>DSBE01000230.1 GCA_011053085.1 Chloroflexota bacterium | reverse complement strand
TGACATATCGTTGTGTACACGCCTACCAGCAGACTATCATTGAGGATACTGTGGTTGGCTGGGAAGGATACGATTTTTATGATGGAAATTACGGCCGCGTGAATGGCCTGGCTTACTCAACAGGGGGTGAACCCATTGAGGGTCTTATTGTAACAATCGCCGGGATGGAAACAAGGACAGATGAAAACGGTTTCTATCAGTTTGAAGTCGTCCCGATCGGCATCCATAACCTGGTAGCGTACGCCAAAGATGGCAGTTACCATGTATTTCAACAACTGGCTACCGTTGGCACTTTGCTGGAAACCAAAGCCAACCTGCTGCTCGATCCAGCTGAATTTGTGAGGGTGGTGTTCATTCTTGATACCCCATCCGATGAGTTGGCGGGTTTGCCTGTGCGAATGATCGGGAATTTCTCTCAATTTGGCGGCGGTGAAGCATTGCAGTGGGGCGGCGTGAAAACCGCTGCTGCGGCAGCACCTATGATGGCACGCGGCGAGGATGGGCGGTATCGGTTGGATGTAATGTTGCCTGCCGGTTCCGAAGTTCATTACAAATACACCCTGGGGGATGCATTTTGGAGCGCCGAACAGCAACAAAGCAGTCATTATGTGACCCGCAAGCTTTTTGTTCCTAGGTATGATGCCGTGATCGAAGAATCAGTGGAGAGCTGGAACATCAGTGAGTTTGGGTCAATTTCGATTATTACAACAGTGCCGGAGCCGCTCAACCAGGGAGAGGTATGGATACAGTACAAATTTATTGACTGGATGGAACCGATTCCGATGTGGCAGGTCGATGAACATACCTGGTTCAGTGTGTTGACCAGCCCATTGCAATTCTTCGGCAGTGTTACCTACCGGTATTGTCTGAATGGTGACTGCGATATGACGCCTGAAGTAAATTCTGACGGGTATCTGATTCAACGCAACCTTGAACTGCTGCCCGAAATTCAAAACGTACAGGATGAGGTGTACGGCTGGCGGGTTATTGAAGAATAGGTTGTTTTAGCGAAAGAAAACAGCCATAAAACTAAGAATCAGAAAGGGGGCATAGGGCAGAGCAGTGAAGGCTTTGTGCTGTTTGCGCAGCATGGTAACGATCACGTAGACACCCGATATGAGACCGCCAAGGATGATACCCAGAAGAAGCACTGAGATAATGCCGGTAAAACCAGAAACAGCACCTAACACGGTAGCCAGGGTGACATCACCGAAACCCAAAGCAACCTCTTCAACCTTTTCTTCGCGGCGTTTGTTGATCACTTTGACAAACAGAATGCCGAACAGGTAGAGGATGTACATGATGGCGAAGCCAGTAAAAGCGCCAAACAGCACCTGGGCGATCCCGAACTGCGTGTAGCCAATATAACCACACAGAATAAATCCAACCAGGCTGGTGCTGTGCAGTACCAGGCGGTGTTCCAGGTCAATGAGGAAAACGGTTGCCAGGTACACGATTAATAATGCCCACAACATGTATGGCAGCGAACGATTCACAAAATAGTGGGTGTACAAGAATAACAATGGGATCACGATAGCGACGAGCCAATGGCGCAGGTCTGGAAAGCGAAAACAATTGCTGCAGCGCTGGAGCAGAATGTAACGCCAACCCTTGCGGGGGTGTTCACAGAAGGAGCAATACGTCGTAAATTTAACTGGACGGCGGGGGAGGATGTCTGCCAGGTAATTGACCAACTGGCCTGCAAGAAAACCGGCAACCAGGACAAGAAGAAACGTGATTAGCAGCATGATATCTACTCCTGATACAATCTACAATCTGCGAACGATGGAGGTTTTGTTACAATACCTATTATACAGAGGAATACTAAGAAAACAGGCCGATGACAACAGCAATTGAGCACTTAATTAATGAGTGGCAATCGAAAAAAACTCTCCAGGAGAATTTCGTATATTGCCATACACAGGCCAGATGCGTAGCGAAAACAACCCCTTTTCCTGCAGATTTGGACGACAGATTGGCGGCGGTTTTTGTCAGGCAGGGCATTCATTCCCTGTTCGAGCATCAAAGTCTGGTCTGGGATAATGTGCATGCGCATCGAGGTGTCGTTATCACTACCCCGACTGCCAGTGGCAAAACGCTGGCGTACAATCTGCCTGTGCTGCAGCAATTGCTGGAAAGCCCTCATGCCACTGCCCTGTATTTGTTCCCGACCAAAGCGCTTTCTTTTGACCAATTGAACAATTTGACAGAGATCGCTGACAAATTTCGTGAACTCCATCAATTTCCGCCCTTCGTTGCCGCGAGTTATGACGGCGACACACCGCAAAGCATGAGAAAAACGGTTCGTGACAATGCAACGGTCATTCTAACAAACCCGGATATGCTGCATCTGGGGATTCTGCCACATCACACCGGCTGGGAGCGGTTTTTTTGCCAACTCTCTTTTGTGGTGATCGACGAGATGCATACCTATCGGGGGGTGTTTGGTTCACATTTCGCCAATGTGATGCGGCGATTGCGTCGGGTATCTGAATTCTATGGAAGTGCCCCTAAGTTTATTCTCACATCGGCGACCATTGCCAATCCTTTGGAACATGCCAGGCATCTATTGAATGAAGATGACATTGTGCTGGTTAACGAAGATGGCGCCCCGCACGGTGAGAAATATTTCTTTTTATACAATCCGCCCGTGATTAACAAAGAACTGGGTGTGCGCAGCCCGGCGTCTGTCGAAGGAATTCACCTGGCAGGGGATCTTTTACGCTATCATATCCAGAGCATTCTTTTTTCGCGAACGCGGCGGGGGGTTGAGATTATCCTTCACCAATTAAAACAGCGCTATCCGGTCGCATTGCATGAAATTCGTGCTTATCGCAGCGGATATCTGGCAGAAGAACGGCGGAAGATTGAAGCCGATCTGCGTGAAGGACAGACACGGGTGGTGGTGGCAACCAGCGCACTTGAATTGGGTATCGATATCGGCAATCTCGATGCAGCCATTCTGGTCAGCTACCCCGGCACGATCTCGTCCACGTTGCAGCAGGCCGGCCGCGCTGGCCGTAGCGATAAACCAGCCTGCGCCATTTTGATTGCCTCTGCCAATCCGTTGGATCAATTTTTGGTCAAACACCCCACGTATTTGTTTGGGCGCACCCCTGAGCACGTTTATATCGATCCAAACAATCTATTAATTCTGATCAATCATCTGCGCAGTGCCTGTTTCGAATTGCCATTCAAAGAAGGAGAAAGGTTTGGTGACCTTGACCCTGATTTGCTGAAAGCTCTGTTGTCGATGTTCGTTCAGAGTGGTGAATTGGTCGAAAAAAATGGCAAGTTTTTCTGGATGCGTGATGCCTATCCCGCCAGTGATATTTCACTGCGGTCTGCTTCGGGGGTGATTGTGACATTACAGGTAGCCCAGGGAGACCGATTTGTTACGGTAGGAGAAGTGGACGAATTAAGTTCCTATTGGATGGTGCATCCGGGGGCGGTCTATTTGCACGAAGGGCAAATGTATTTTGTGGAAGAATATGATCTTGAGAAAAAAAGTGTCCATTTACGTGAATTCCATGATGACTATTTTACGGAGGCGGTTAAACACAGCGAGTTGTCGCTGGTGATGCAGGAAAAAAACCGTGGTAGTGGTGCGCTTGTGTTGGCTTATGGCGAGATTGATGTGACATCACAGGTGATAGGTTACCGCCGTATACGCTGGGAGACACGGGAACTCATAGACCAGCAAACGATCGAAATGCCCTCTCAGAATTTACGCACACCTGCAGTATGGTTTGCCATTCCCGAGCTGGTGGCTAACCAGCTGCGTGAGGCTGATCTTTGGAGCAATGATGCCAATGCGTACGGGCCGTTATGGCCAGCCATCCGCAAGTTGGTAAAACGCCGCGATGAATACCGCTGCCGCTTGTGCGGGGTCAAGGAAAATGGACAATCTTTTCATGTACATCACAAAATTCCGTTCCGGCGGTTTGCGAACCCAGAACAAGCCAATGAGATGGACAATTTGATCACCCTGTGTCCTGCCTGCCATCGGGAAGCAGAGCAGAATCTACGAAAAAAGAGCAGCCTCAGCGGATTGGCGTATGTGCTGCACGGATTGTCTCCGTTGCACCTAATGTGCGACGGTGGTGATATTGAGGTAAACGTTGATGAAGATTCTGCCCTTGTGGATGGTGAAACGGTGATCGTGTTCTTTGAGATGGTACCTGGCGGTGTCGGTTTGGCGCAAGCCTTCTATGAGTCATTTGAAAAGATTCTACACGATGCCTATCTGCTGGTCTCTGCCTGTGAATGCAAGGATGGCTGTCCGGCTTGCGTGGGGCCTGCTGGTGAAAATGGGATTGGCGGTAAAGTGGAAACGTTGGCATTGTTGAGATTGCTTGGCGGAGATGAGGGCGATGGAATCACTGAGTGACAAGCTAAAGGCACTGGGCGTCAAGCTGGGGCTCGACCAGACGGAGCCATCAGGGGCAACAATCAAAACCACGCAAGCAGATATCACTGAATTGCTCCCTGAAGGTAAGCTAATCCCAACCATCCATGGCGAAACTTTTTGGGTGGAGGAGGTGTACAGTGGGACGGGTAATCACGGGGGGTTCCAGGTCAAGCAGTCAACTGATTTCTCTTCAATGCTTGAAATGGTGGGCGCCGACGCCGCATTCGATCTTGAAAACTGTGTGTTCATGGACACAGAGACAACGGGGCTGGCTGGCGGCACCGGCACACTGGCCTTCATGGTCGGGTTGGGATTCTTCCGAGGAGAGGATTTTTATTTGTACCAAGGGTTCTTGCGCGATCCGACTGAAGAACTGGCGATGTTAACCTATATTGCCGGCTTACTCGAAGGTAAGAACACGGTTGTTACCTACAATGGCAAAAGTTTTGATGTGCCTTTGATGCATACGCGCTGCACGCTCAACGGATTCGAAAAGCTGTTTGCGCCAATGTACCACATCGATTTGTTGCATTTGGCGAGGAAATTGTGGAAATACCGTCTGCCAAGCCGCACCTTGGGCATGGTGGAGAATGAGATTCTGGGTTTCCATCGGTCCGCAGAAGAAGTGCCGGGGTGGATGGTGCCTGAGCTCTATTTTGAGTACCAAAAGACCGGTGATGCAACTGTGGTGCTGCCGGTTTTTTACCACAATGCCATGGATATCCTCTCCTTGGGGGTACTGTTGCAGGTGACGGCTTCTTTGCTCGATAACCCCGCCTCCTTGGACTCACCGGGGGTTGACACCGTGTCTGTTGCAAGAATGGCCGCTGAACAGGGAAACATCGAAAAAGCGGTTTTGCTTTATGAACAGGGCCTGCAGGATGATATGCCCACCGAGGTATATGTGGAAACACTGCTACGCTTCGCAACGATCTACAAACGTGACAAACTATGGCATTCCGCATGTATCCTTTGGGAGAAGGCAGCCGAAAAGAGGTCTCTGTGCGCCTGTGAGGAACTGGCAAAATACTATGAACACACAATGAAAGAATACCAGGTTGCCATTCAATGGGTCAATCGAGGTTTTAAATTTTCCGAGGAAATGAAGCTGGGGGGATATGAACGCACCCGCATGGAGAAAGCCTGGCAGCATCGGCTGGAACGATTACTTGATAAATGGGCCAGGCAAAATAAATCCTGAGCATTGGCGAACACATTGAAATGCGGTATAATCCACAAGTCATGCGGGGCGTGGCTCAGCCCGGTTAGAGCGCGCGGTTCGGGATCGCGAGGTCGGCGGTTCAAATCCGCCCGCCCCGACAGCAGAGAAAAGGTTTACGGTAGAAAAACCGTGAACCTTTTTGACTTTTTTGGTCTTTGCATGTCACGAATAAGGAAATTCTCACTGTCAGGTTCTTGATTTGGATAAAAACTTGCACAGTTGAATACAACCTTTTGGGCAGCCATCTGTATAATGGTTTGTATCCGTTTGGATGAAAGTTGGATATATGCAATCACGTCGGATTCTATTGCTCATCTTTGCAGGCATAACCATCATGGCAGTGGTGATGGTGGTTGTGTTGCTGCGAATAACCCGCATAGAAGAGGACGAATTAGGCCAACCGGTGGTTATCCCCACATTGCCGCAGCAAGTTTCGGGAGCGAATGACGACCCACTTGAGAGCGACCAGCACTGGCTGATGCCTGATTCGGAACTGATCAACAGCCCAACCGCTGTAGGATTTGATGTTGAGTCGTTCATTAGGGGCTCCTATCTGGCATCCTTTGAACAGGAGTATCAAAAGGAAAATTTCACGGGCCTTGCAATGGTTGAACGTACAGCGATCGGTCATTCCATCCATCCGAAGCTGTTGTTGGCTTTGATCGAGTACCAATCCGGCTGGGTTTCAGCCAAAAACGAAGCGCAACTAAGGCATGCCTCCGGGATAGGGTTGGAGAACAGCCCGCACGAAGGCTTTTATCAGGAACTCTATTGGGCAGCAGATAGGCTGGCTTATGGCTATTATGCGCGAAGGGTGGGTGCGCTCAACTCAGTGGGTCTGCGGGATGGCGGCATGGTCAGTCTACCGGAGGGCATGAATGCGGGTTCAGCGGCGGTTTTTTATTTCTTCAGCCTGGTATGCGACACGCCATGCTGGGCAGAGGCAATTGAAGACAATGGGTTTGCAAATACATACCTGGCGATGTTTGGTGATCCTTATGATGTGGCAATCGAACCTTTACTGCCGCCAGATTTGCAGCAACCTGCAATGCAATTGCCATTTGAAAGGGGCGTGATCTGGTCATTCACCGGGGGGCCGCATCCTGCCTGGGGCAATGGTTCCGCCTGGGCTGGGCTGGATTTTGCACCGCCCAAAGAAGTTTTGGGTTGTGTACCTTCAGATGAATGGATCGTGGCGGTTGCTGATGGTTCCATTGTACGGTCTGAACTGGGTCTTGTGA
Organism: Chloroflexota bacterium; assembly: GCA_011053085.1. Taxonomy (GTDB): domain Bacteria; phylum Chloroflexota; class Anaerolineae; order Anaerolineales; family Anaerolineaceae; genus SpSt-1165. The sequence continues at coordinate 636 of DSBE01000230.1, read as the reverse complement.
TACAAGACCTGGATGGTGATGGCATTGAGCAGACCGGGTGGGCAGTATTGTATTTCCATGTGGCAACAGAGAACCGCATCGCTGCCGGAACAAAGGTCAGGGCAGGTGATAGGATCGGGTATCCTTCCTGTGAAGGGGGCTTTTCAACCGGCACTCATCTTCACATCGCCCGCAAGTACAATGGGGAGTGGATACCGGCGGACCAGGACATACCTTTTAATCTGGATGGCTGGATCTCATCAGGAACTGGTTCCAGTTACAATGGAATCTTGCAGAAGAATGGACAAAGTGTTGAAGCAGTGGACAGACCGGATGAAAAGAACCAAATCGGGCGTTGATAGATGGTTCCCCTTTGTTGTGGGAGTTAGCATATTTGTGGCATCACTGGCCTGTGCGCAAGACACTGTCAGTGTATCCATGTTGATGGAAACGCAATCTGCACTACAAACCCTTGCAGCGCAAGCAACTGTGCCACCAGAGGAAGAACAAGTAATGATAGCTTTTGTTGAAGCTGTCATCGTTCCAGGGCCACTGGAAATGGAAACAATTGAGGAAGACGTTTGGGAGATTGAGCCAACTCCTGAACCGGTGATTCTCCCCACGGTAAGTGCAAGTGATCCCGGCACGGTTCGTTAT
>DSBE01000147.1 GCA_011053085.1 Chloroflexota bacterium | reverse complement strand
CATCTCTGTGTAGGGGCGGTCGGGTTGTTTACCCGGCTGCACATCTTCCCAGCTGATGTAACGCCGCTGCCACGCCTGATTCAATCCATCCAGCCCGCCGTATTTCTCGGAAAGCCAGTTTCTAAAGCGCGCGACGGTGTGTTCGCAATAACACACATAGCCATCTGCCTGAACGTTCCAACGCAATTCATTCCAGGCATCCCAGCCATGTACATTCGGGGCATCTTTGTAATGCTCTGCCGTGGTGCGCAAAAAGTTCGCCATACGCGCCCACACTTGCGGATGATCAAAACACCCGCCCGGGGTCAAACCATTGTGTACTTCACAGCGGTTGGATGAGATCACTCTATGCCCCATGTGATCCACCAACTCACTGCCCGGAATCACCCGGTGAATCCAGTAGGGATGTATGGCGGCGATTGTACTCAACACGACTTTCAATCCATGTTTGTCTGCCAAGGCGACCAGTTGATCAAAGTCGTCGAAGTTGAAGACGTCCGGTGTTGATTCGATCCACCCCCACACCAGCCACAATTGCACCGAATCAAGGCCGCTGTCTTTCATCTGTTTGATATCATCTTCCCAATATTTTTGGTAAGGGAACGGCGGACGGTAATATTGCACACCCAGGTTCATCTCTCTCTCCTTTATTGCCAATCAAAAAAGCCAATTTCAGTCAACCCGGCTTTCAAAGTTTTTTGTTCATTAAGGCTCAAAGACCTGTCCGGGAATTTGGCAGGTCCTGCCGGCAGATCCAGCCATTGTAATACCTGCTTGATTGCCGGGATAAATGGAAATTTAAATACATGCCGCAGCATAAGATTCACACGCTGTTGATACAGGCTGGCGGCCGGCATATCATTTCTCTGGGAAGCGTCATATAGATTGGTGTACACCTTCGGCATCAGATTGGCTGGCGCGGAGATTACCCCCGGCACCCCATTCAACAACGCCGCCAAAATTGCCTGATCTTGCCCGACAAAAGCGATGGGCCTGGCAGGATGCTGGCTATAGTTGAACAATTGCAGAATATCGCCGCTGCTGTCTTTGATGCCGACCAGATTCTCGATCGTCATCAGTCGTTCAAACAGCCGGAACGAGATGCGAAAATGGGAATATGCCGGCAAATGATAGATCATCACCGGCAGGCTGGATTCAGCGCACATGCGCTGATAATACTGGTAAACAGCTTCTTCATCCAGCGGTGAATAATAACCCGGCGGAAGCAGCGCCACCGCGTCAGCCCCTAATTCGGCAGCCTGACGCATCAAAACAACGGTTTCTGCCGGATGAAAAGCACTGCAATGCACGATAATTCCGGTTTGCGCCTTCTTAACCTGCATGACGGTTTCCAACAACGCCAGGCGCTCTTGCAGCGTGAATAGTATGCCTTCGCCGCCGGTTCCCCCCACGAACAGGCCGTGCACACCAGCCTTCTCCTGAAATTGCACCAGGGCAGGCAGTCCCGTCAGGTCAATCTTTTGATTATCACTAACTGGTGTCGCCATGGCAGTATAGATGCCAGCAAACATACTCCATTTCCCTTTCTCTGAACATGTATTGGTATGAAAAAACGATACCATCATCTGATGGTATCGTTTTAATTGTCACACAAACTTCATGCCTTGCACTGGGCTGCCACCCGCACGATCTCAACGAAATCGGGTTTCAGGCTGGCACCGCCCACCAGAGCCCCGTCAATATCCGGCATCGAGAAGAATTCTTCTGCGTTGGCCGGGCTGACCGACCCGCCATATTGGATGCGCAGTGCTTCCGCGGTTTCCTCTCCGAACAATTCAGCCACCGGCGTCCTCACAAAATCATGGATCACCTGGTTCGCCAATTCACCGCTGGCTGCCAGACCGGTGCCGATCGCCCAGATCGGTTCATAGGCGATGACCATGCCGGTAACCTGCTCGACTGTCAAGCCAGCCAGGTCGGCCTTCACCTGCGCGGTGACGATGTCTTTGGTTTTGCCAGCCTGGTTCTCTTCATAGGTCTCACCCACACACAAAATCGGAATCAAACCCACTGCGAAGGCTGCCTTGATTTTCTTGTTGACCATCTCATCGGTCTCATGAAAATAAGCGCGCCGCTCAGAATGGCCCAAAATCACATACTGGCAGAATTCTTTCACCATTTCAGGAGAAACCTCACCGGTATAAGCACCTTTTGGCTCAAAGTAGAGATTCTGGGCGCCGATAAACAGGTTTTTGCCCTCACAAAGCTCCGCCACAACTGGCAGAGAGGGAAATACCGGGCAAACCACCGCCTCAACGCCTTCAATTTTGTCAATACCTGCTTCCAGCAAAGTGCCGACAAATTCAGCGGCTTCACTTGCTTTTTTATTCATCTTCCAGTTTCCAGCAACGATCGGGGTGCGCATATATTTATACTCCTTGGCTTTTTTTATCAATATCAGTATCATTTTACCACCTGCCCTTTAGCACAACATTCTTTTTCATCCTCTGAGGACAACCTTCCTGAACAAAGGGTATAATTGACAGAAACAGACACCAACCACCTAAGAGAAGATCGGATATCTATGGAAAAGAAGATACGCGTACTCATTGCCAAACCCGGATTGGATGGTCATGACCGCGGCGCTAAAGTCATCGCCCGTGCCTTACGCGATGCCGGCATGGAGGTGATCTACACCGGATTACGCCAGACCGCGGAAATGATCGCAGAAGCCGCTCTGCAAGAAGATGTTGATGTGGTGGGCCTTTCCATTCTTTCAGGCGCACACATGACTCTGGTACCAAAGGTGCTGGACCTGCTGAACGCCAACGGGCAGGACAATGTGCTGGTACTGGTGGGCGGTATTATCCCCGAGGCCGATATCCCCTTGCTCAAAGAAAAAGGGGTTTTCGAAGTTTTCGGACCTGGCGCGTTTACCACAGAAGTGGTCAACACCATCCAACAAGCCCTTGCCCAACCAGCCTGAGCGACATGCAGCCCCAAGAACTGATTTACAAAGCCCTTGCAGGTGACCGGTTGGCGCTTACCCGCTTGCTGAGTCTGTTTGAGAACCAGACAGACGATCTTGCCGAGATCATGGAACAGATTCATCCCCACACCGGTAAAGCGCATCGGATTGGCATTACAGGTGCGCCCGGTACCGGCAAATCAACCCTCACCACCTGTCTGACTTCGGCATTTCGCAAACAGGATAAGACCGTGGCGATCCTCGCTATCGACCCCAGCAGCCCGTTTTCCGGTGGTGCGTTACTCGGCGACCGTATCCGCATGCGCGAACTGGCTGGAGACAGCGGGGTTTTCATCCGCTCCATGGCAACCCGTGGTCACACTGGCGGTATTGCCAGCGCTGCTTACCAGGCAATTGCCCTGTTTGATGCTGTGGGATTTGATATCGTGTTGATCGAAACAGTAGGCGCCGGCCAGGGCGAGGTAGAAATCGCCAGCATGGCACACACCACCATCGTGGTGGAGGCGCCGGGGTTAGGCGACGAAATCCAGGCCAACAAAGCCGGCATTCTCGAAATCGCCGACATCTTTGTCATCAACAAAGCCGACCTGCCAGGTGCAATCCAGACAGAAAACGCCTTGCGATCTGTGTTTGATGTAAATCACAACACCGTCCACAAACATCTTCGCGACATTGATATCAGCGAACCAAAAGATGAATCTTCTTCCCATGAGGTCCAATGGCATTGCCAGATCCTGAAGACAGTTGCACGCACATGTGAAGGAATCGACAATCTGGTGACTGCTATTCATGAACACGCCAGTCACTTGATCAAGACCGATCGATGGTACGCCAAAGTGGCACTGCAGTACGACCGCCAGTTTGAATCACACCTCAGCAAAGCTTTATTCGCAAGTTGGAAAGCTTCACTGACACCTGAAGATCTTGACAACCTCAATAAACAGCTAAACTGCCGAATTCATGCCCCAGAGTTTCTGGCGGAAAAAGTGTTGAACGGAGTGTCAATTTCTCAGAAAAAATAAGCTATACTTAGCCGCAATATCTGCGCCGCTCCACCCCCATCCTAATTATTGATTGATTACCAACTCCCAATAAATACAGGAGGAATGATCCCTATGCAAGGCAAAAGCAAGCTGTTTCAATACTCCATGTTCGCCCTGTTGTATTTCTCACAGGGCACCATTCTCAGTTACTTCACCGCTCTAAATGCCCTGTATTTGCTTGAAAATGGCCTGGAAATGGCAAATATCGGCATTTTGGGTACCATTGCCATGATTCCTTTTATTTTGAAGATTTTCCTTGGTTATTTGAGCGATAAAGTCAACCTGTTTGGAAGAGGCCACCGCAAACCCTACATCCTCATCGGGCTTGCCATTCAATTCATCTGTTTGATCATTGTGCCCTTTATCAACCCATCTACCAACTTCACTGGTTTTGTCATCGCTGCATTCATGGTGCAATTCGGTATGGCGCTGTATGATACCTGCACCGATGGCCTCGCATTGGACGTGATCCCGAAAGATGAACAGGGTACGATTCAAGCCTTCATGGTCGGCGGACGTGCAGTCGGCCTGATTGCCACAGCTACTGTGGTAGGTGTGCTGGCAGACCTCGTTTCCTGGTACGCAGTTTTCTTCGCCCTGGCCATCTTCACCCTGTTCCCGCTCCCATTTGTCCTGCAGGTCAAAGACGGTGCCCGCACGGGAGAACAGCGTTTTGACCTGGGGGCTTTCCGCACCCTGGGACGCCGCAACGTGATTGCCATTGCTGCCATCGGTTTCATCATTTTCTTCATCATCGTTGGCATCAACCAGATCATCAATCCTTACATGGAGAATGAATTCGGTATCACTCTCTCGCAGGCAGGTACTCTGACAACGGTGTGGGGCATTGGTATCCTGGTCGGGTCAGTCTTTGGCGGAAAGATTTTTGATGCCATTGGCCAACGCCAGGCGATCTATGTTGGCATAGGATTGTCGATCTTCTCCCTGGTCGGGCTGGCGTTCATCCCGACACTCTGGTTGGCCTGGGTGTTTATGTTCATCTTTGGTTTTTCTTACGGCACCTACCAGACCATCTATTTTGCCCTGGCAATGAATATCACCGAGACCGCCATTGCCGCCTCGATGTTCGCCATCCTCATGTCGATCACCAACATCGGCCAGGCAGTTGGCATGGGCATAACCGGATTTGCTGTCATGCCTGACGCTCTTGGTTACAGAACCACCTTGCTGGTATTTGCTGCCTGCAACTTATTGCTGCTGCCGCTGATGCGTCCGGCTTTTCGGTCATCTCAAAAAGCTTAGATGAAAAAACTCCCCAAGTTTTGGGGAGTTTTCAATTTGATTAGCGAATTAATTGATTGAACAATATCTTTGATAAGGGCTGCCAGAGGGGCTGTTCTTGCATCAACCGGTCACGGCTTAGCCACGCTTCTTCCTTGACTGTGTCCATGATCTCATGCATCACCTGCCGCACACGTTCGCGGTCTTCCAGGCTGCCTTCGTAGCGGGTGGCTTTGCCAATCGTTACATAGTAAGGCCCGCGCACCGCCCAGCGGCTGGTAGAGGTAAAGTTCTTGGTCACAGTCTGGGTGGTAGTGGTACCATCCTTGAACATGTGAATACCGATCGGCACCACCGGCGCACCACTCAAGAGGGCAATACGCGCCACGCCCGTGTGCGGTGCAAGAAATTCTCCCATATCAGGGCTCAGATTGCCTTCTGGAAAAATGCACACCGAACGGCCTTCTTTGAGCTTGTCAACAGCTTTGTTGATAAGATCCTCACCACCGCTATAAAGTTCCGGCACACACAGATGCCCGGCGGCTTTTAAGAGACGTCCGAACAAAGGCACATCAAATGCCTTTTGTGTGATTAAGATAGTAAGCGGCCTTTTGGTCAACAAAGGGATCAGAAATGGGTCGGTTGTTGTGGGATGGTTCACCGCAAAAATCACCGGTTCATCAGGAATCGGTTCGGTCCATTTAACTTTTCGATCAAGCAAAACCCCTGCGTAAATGGAGAAAAGGATGCGATGTGCCACATGCCAGGAGCGGTTCATGAAACCTCCAATAAAACTTGTTTGAAAATTACCTTCATCATAATAAGGTATCGATTGTTGCTTCCATAGTCCCTATAGTCATACTATGGTCATGTTTTCGAGACACTCCCAACAGAAATAGTCATGCTTTTGCCAACAAAACCGGGCAAACACCACCAAATTTTTTCATTTCTTGATATAAATACATATATGGCACTATCAGACCGTTTCCACCAGGCACTCTCTTATGCCTACGAATTACACAAAGACCAATACCGCAAAGACGGAATAACTCCTTATCTGTCACATCTCATGGCTGTCTCAGCGCTGGCATTGCAGTATAGCGCAACTGAAGACGAGGCTATTGCCGCCCTCCTGCACGATGCCGTTGAAGACCAGGGAGGGTTAGAAACTCTCGCCATCATACGACAGCAATTCGGCGATCATGTGGCTGAGATTGTCCTCGCTTGCAGCGATCGCGAAGGCGAACCAAAACCTCCCTGGCAGGACAGAAAAGAGAAATACCTGAAACACCTGGAAAAAACAGATGAGTCATCACTGCTGGTCACATGCTGCGATAAACTCCACAACGCCACTGATTGTTTGCGAACGCACCGAAAAATTGGCACAGGTTTGTGGCAAATGTTCAATGCAACCAAAGAACAGACCCACTGGTATTATGGCGAGATTGCCAACGTCATCAAAAAAAGGCGCGATGAATACCCGCGCCTCACAAACCTGATTGATGATGTGGTGCGGACAATTGATGAACTGCTTGCTCTGCCTTAGCGATAGATAGCAGGCACGAACCAGCCGATCACATCATCCACATTATTACCCTTGCTCTCAACCACAAGGATAAAATGAACAGCTTTACCGGCATAACGCGTCAAATTACGCCGGATTAATATCCACTCACCTGTGTACTCTTTGTCTCTTTCCCACAGGACTTCAACTTCATCCTCTCCCTCAACCCGCACAAGAACTTTAAGGGTTGCATCGCAAAATTTGTGAGGTTCTAAACAGCCAACATGGGTGACAAAGTAATCACTGGGTTCGATCACAAAGGCAGGAAATTTACCGGAAATGTAACCGCCTTCACCCCTTGGCGGCATCATCACAATGGTAGGTTCATCTTCTTGCAAAGGACCCTCGAATACCGGGGAATTTTCTCGGGTTACATAACCATGTAATCCGATATTGCCATCCACATTCACCAATGCCGGCCCGTTTTGGTCACGCCACTCAGCTGTCGAATAATCCACATACAAACGGAATATCTGGCGGAAAGGAGAGGTCAATGGGTTGCCTGTCACCTCAACACTGACCGGCAATGGTTCGATGCCATCCAGTTCCATCCCAAACAAACTGCCGTCAGGTGACTCGATTAACCATTCACCCGCATACATTCCCCGTTCAGTTGGCGCTGTTAATACCATCGTTACATCGACAATATCACCCGGTAAGGCCTCGAAAGAAAAAGGGACTTTCTTAGCCTGTCCAAAATTGTTGCCCTTTACATGAACAAGACTGTATTGATCGTTCCAGACGGTTTCACCAATATTGCGAATACGCCAGGT
>DSBE01000329.1 GCA_011053085.1 Chloroflexota bacterium | reverse complement strand
TATAAAAACCGGTTCAATGAGATTGTATCATTGAACCGGTTTGAAGATTTTGCGTTTATTCAGCCAATTGACGCCGTTCCGTACAAACGCTCACGCACTTCGATCAACTTACGACGCAGTTTGGTATCGGTTTCCACCAGGTCTGACACTTTGGTGCAGGCATGCATCACCGTGGTGTGGTCACGTCCACCCATAGCTTCACCAATTTGAGGTAATGAAATATTGGCGTCTTCACGCAAGATATACATGGCAACCTGGCGTGGCAATGACACTATTCGAGACCGTTCGCGCCCTAACAGGCGGTCTTTTTCGATACCAAATACGGATGCCACCACCGCCAGCACATCGTCTGCGTTCAAGGAGCTCTGTTGCGGCATCAGGTCAACCAGGGCGATATTTACCAGTTCGATGCTCATATCCTGTCCCATCAGGTCCGAGTAAGCCAGGACACGATTTAGCGCACCTTCCAGCTCACGGATGTTGGACTGAATCCGTCGCGCAATCAAGTCGAGGATCTCAGGATCGACCATGCGTCCCGCTCGTTCGGCTTTGGAGCGCAAAATGGCAATGCGTGTTTCCAAATCAGGCGGTTGAATATCAACAATCAAGCCCCATTCAAAACGAGAACGCAGCCTCTCTTCCAGTGTCACCAACCCTTTCGGTGACCGGTCTGAACTGATTACCACCTGTTTTTCCTGGCGGTAGAGAGTGTTGAAAGTATGGAAAAATTCTTCCTGGGTCTGCTCCTTGCCCATTAAAAACTGGATATCATCGATCATCAACACATCGATGGTGCGATACCGTTCGCGGAATGCAACCGGCGTACCGTTTCGCACCGAATTGATGAAGTCATTGGTAAATTCTTCTGAAGAAACATACAAAACCTTCAAGCCTTTTTGTTGGATCGAGCGGCCGATGGCGTGCAGCAAGTGCGTTTTCCCCAGCCCAACACCACCATACAGAAATAGTGGATTGTAGGCATGGGCGGGCGATTCTGACACCGCCAAACAGGCAGCGTGCGCCAGGCGGTTGCTGGGCCCCACCACAAAGTTCTGGAAGGTGTAGCGTCCATTAATGGAAAAAGTTGGCTTGGGTTCTGCAACGGGCAACATCAATGGACTGGTGTCGCCCTTATGAAGTTCTTCTTCCTCTTCCTCAACAATTAAGGGAGAATCCTGTTGGTTAACGACCACAAAGCGGATGGCTTGTGGAGAACCCATGATACCAGAAAGCAGCTGCGAGACAGTGCTTGACAGCCGGCTTTCCAGCCAATCGCGCGCATAACCGTTTTTTACACCGATCGTGAATATCTCTTCGTTGTAATCAATGACACCCGTTTCTTTTACCCAGGTCTCATAAGACGATTGTGGCATTTGCATTTGCAGCTGTCCCAGGGCTGCCTGCCAGGCTTGTGTAGCATTCATGGTTTGTTCTCCGATAGATAGCATCTTAGATTCCCCTCACCCTATTATATTGTTCTTAGTACTACCCTCCCTGTTACGATGTTCTGGATCAGGATAAAAAATACTAATCAATCAACACCCTTTGGATTCGATGGCGAAAGGCAGTTATTCAATCTCTCAAACGTGTCCCAATTCTAACAAAAAGAAGCCTATTCCTCAACCCAAAAAGCTTCAATTTGCCTAAAATTTTCTCATGATTTAAGATTGACTGAACCTTAAAGAAAACCAAAGGATTACCACATCCTTTGTTAGTTTTTGGAGAACCGAGTAAAACGATTGTGTACAGTACCTGCAAGCGGGCCATTAGCATGCACCCCTATATATGGGGGTCTATGGAAAATAGAATGACTTTCACAAGGCAATTTATTCTTACCTTAAAGAATGTTTACGGTTTTGAAAAAAAATAAATGGCTGGTTACTTATTGTTTCCCTGTGTTTCACAGCTGAAAAGGCTGGGTTTCAGCGTCAATCGCCACAAATGACACTTGACGATCTGCCAGGAACATCTAAAATAGAATATAATTTCTATTTTAGGATCGTCAAATATGGGCCGCTTTTTATTATTCTTAGGGATTGTTATTGGAGCTTCTGCGTTGGTGTTTGGGGTTACTAACTTTGTATTGCCACTCACCCCCGTCACTGCAGCGAATACGGAACCTGTGGCATCTGCGAAGGCAGCTGAATCCGGTTGCTCTATCAGCACCAATTTTCCTGACAATGTGCGCCGTTGGTGCGGCCTGATTACCCAGCACGCCGCCTACCATGGCATTGACCCGAACCTGATCGCCGCCATGATCTGGCAAGAAAGCGGTGGCAATCCAGATGCCTATTCCAAAGATGGCGCGGTGGGCCTCATGCAGGTAATGCCGCGCGATGGCCTTGCCGCCAATTTCATATGCCCCAACGGCCCTTGTTTTGCCAACCGTCCCTCGATGCAGGAATTATACGATCCCGCCTTCAATATCGAATACGGTACACGCTTTCTCAGCGGCCTTGTCAGCCGCTATGGCAATTCTCGTGATGCACTAAAAGCCTATGGACCCGCCAATGTCGGCTACTATTATGCCGATATCGTGTTGGGCCTATACGACCGTCGCTAATGTGAAAAGTTGAAAGAAAGCTCTCGAAGACCAAGAGAGCCTTTCGTTTTCTGTTAGTTCAGCCAATCCATCGGATTCGGGCGGCCATAAGCGGTGTGCCGCAGCTCAAAGTGCAGGTGCGGGCCGCTGGAATTTCCGGTTGAGCCCAATCCGCCGATAATGTCACCGGAATAAACATACTGACCACAGCCATAATTGATGTAGTCCATATGCGCATACAGAGACTGCCACCCGTTGCCATGGTCAATCACCACCACATTGCCATAGCCGTAATTGTTCCATCCAGAATAGACCACTACACCAGCGTCAATCGCCCAGATCGCATAACCTGTACGCCCACCGATATCGATACCGAAATGGTTGGTTTCAGGCGAATAATGGTAGCCGGAGAGATAACGCTCCACTGTCGGCCAGATCATTGTACCAGTGCCAATCGGGCCATCCAAGATAGCGCCGCAAGCACCAGGGCCAAAGATCGAAGCCTGCGCAGCAGTTTCGCGCGTGATTAATGGCGCACTCCACGAGATGTACTCGCGCCTGCCGCCAGGAATGATCAGCCAGGTGTCGGCTTCAATATTCGGGTTACTGTAATCACCGATGGTTTCCGCATCCAGATTGTTGCCGGGAAAGTTAATGATTTCTTCCACATCCACACCAAAAAATTCAGCTACCCCATTCAACCCATCACCAGCATGCCAGCGGTGGTAGGTGCCATCGACGGGCAGAATGAACAATTCCTGGCCGGGTTTGAGGGCATGCGGGTTGTCAACCAGGATGTGGTAGTTTGCCCACATTACAGTTTCCGGTTTTAGATTGAATTTCAACCCGATACCAAAGATGGTATCGCCCTCTTCAACCGTGTAGGTCGTCACATCCCAGCGCGGCCGGCTTGGCAGATCAGTGTGCAGCTTGGTCAGGCGCGCCAAACCATCATCATAAGCGCCGTAAGCATACGGCTCGCCCATCTCAGGCAGCGCAATTTCAACTTCCTCATCCTCTGTATCTAGCAATGGCGCCGCCAGGCCAGATGAACCGGGGTTTGGTTCCGCCCCCTGCACTGGCAGATAGTAGCGGCTCATCACCCAGATGACCATCGCCACCAGGGCGATCATCAACACCACGGTGCCAACACGCTGAACAATCTCAACAAAACCAAGTTGCTGGATCGTGTTCCATAGATTGATCTGTTTTTTCTGTAGCGGATCGTTCACATCACGCTGTATATCATCATTCAATGATGCTTCTGTCGTTTCAGTCATATAACCTCAATCTCCATCTTATCATATCGGAAAATTGATAGTCAAGCGCCCACACTACGCTTGCATGACGATTCTTATTCAGAGAATGCTCATATTTGCACTTTAATCAGCGCCTTTTTTTCATCTCTGCTCAGCCAATAATAGCCGAGAGCAGCCAATAAGGGGAAAAGAGCTGCTCCAAACCAGATGGCCCGCATGCCCAGGGTGTCGTTAATCAGGCCGCCAACCAACGGGCCCACCCCCGAAGCGATCGGCCAATGCAAGCTGAACAGGCTCATATAACGCCCGCGCATGGATTCTGGCGCAAGATTCGCCGCGTAAGTGGTGGCAGACGGCACAAAGAACATCTCACCGCAGGTTAACGCCACAAAGGCCAGCCACAGCATCCAGAAATTTTGGGCAAAAGCGAAACTGCTGATAGACACCGCATAAACGGCACAACCGATCATCATCGATTGCAGGTAGGTGTAGCGTTTCGACCATTGGGTGAAAAAGATCTGCAGAAACACCACCATGGAGGCATTCGTCAAAGGCAGCAAACCGTACAGGGCTTCGATAATCCCCAACTCTTGCTTGGCATACAACGAGGACAGAGTCCAAACGATCGAAAAGCCCACCGTAGCAAGCACGATCAACAGCGTGGAAATCATAAACTGGCGGTCTCTAAACACCAACCGATAGCCCCGAAACATAGCTTTTATGTCCAATCCATCCCGCAGACTGCTCTTTTCAGCAATCGTTTCATGGGTGCCGAACAAGAGGATGATACCAAACACCACCATGGCGCCTGCCGCCAGGAACAAAGCCAACTCATAAGACGAAGCGATTAGCGCACCGCCGATCATCGGCCCGGTAGCGACCCCGATGTTCTGCGCCATCCTGACAACCGAATAGGCGTCAATGCGCTTTTCGACCGGGATCAGATCGATCAGCATAGCATCCACCCCCACGCGGAACAGTGAGTCAAACACGCCGCCGAAGATCATCACCACGATAAAAGCGGGCATCGAGTTGGCCGCCACCATTCCAACGTAGGTCAAAGCATGCGAGACCACCCCGATGATCATGGCTGGTTTGCGCCCGACAGAATCAGCGAAAGGCCCCGCCAAAAAAGTAGCCGCCAGGCTGGTGATTGAGCGAATGGTCAATAATACCGCGGTTGCGGTCAGGGCCAATTCGAGCTTCCCGCTGACATAGATCATAGTGAACGGCCAGATCATGCTGGAACCGGCACGGCTGATGATGGTGCCGACAAACAGCAGCCAGAATTGGCGGGGATAGCCTGCCTTAACCGCAGTGCGTAGTTGTGTGAACATTCACCATCTCCAATCGACCATGTCCTTGCTATAATGATAGAGAGAACGACATCCAGCAGTCAGGATTGTATCAACCACAACCAACTGCGTCAATCAACATAAGGAGGCTTTCAAATGCACACAATCACATGGTATGGACATGCCACCTTCGGCATGCAGATCGGCCAGTATCAAATCCTGGTTGACCCTTATTTTTCGCAAAACCCGGTCACCCCTGTCACCGCACAGGAAGTGTCGGCAGATTTTATCCTTATCACCCATGGCCACTTTGACCATGTTGGTGATTCGGTGGAAATCGCCAAACGCTGCGGTTCTTTGATCATCGCCAATGCGGAAATCGCCGGCTGGATGAAGAACAAAGGTGTTCAGGCGCACCCCCAGCAGATCGGCGGTGGCTACCAGCACCCCTTCGGTTATGTGAAATTAACCCCCGCCCTGCATGGCTCCAAACTGCCGGATGGTTCTTATGGCGGATTGGCAGCCGGTTTTCTCATTACGACCAATGACCACAAAACCATCTACCTCGCCGGTGACACCGGAATCTTCTCAGAGATGGCGCTGTTAGGCGAAGAAGGCATTGACCTGGCTGTGCTGCCCATCGGTGACAATTACACCATGGGGCCCAAAGATGCCCTGCGTGCCTTAAAAATGCTCCAGCCAAAGACCGTCATCCCCATGCATGTCAACACATGGGACTTGATTGCGCAAGATGTAGATGCCTGGAAACAACAGGTGGAATCCACCACCGACACTCACTGCCATCCTTTGAAACCCGGCGAAAGTTTTTCGTTCTGATCAGCTGTTATTTTTTTCGATCAACGCCCGCCGTCTTCGGCGGTATTCGAGGATTGGATAATCGGCAGGAAACAATTTTTCACCGATATCCAGATCACTGCGCTTAGGCATCTGTGTTTCCACCACGCGTTTGTCCTGTCGTTCAATGCGCAAATTCATCACCCAGGCGGCTGCCAGGAATAATTCGCGCAGTATAGGCGCTTTTAATATCCGCTGATAATAACGGAAATACATACGTGAATTCTCGGCATCAATCGGCACAAACGCCGCCACCACACGCATATCTTCTGAAATCCAATTCTGCCACAGATTGGGCATGCGCAGCTGCAGCGATGGATGACGGGGGGGCTTTTCTACCTGTTTCGGCTTCTTTCCTGTCGTGGCGCCATCATCCTTGCGGTTGCTGACCCAGATATTTAATATGGTTGGTTCAGACCACTCGTGGTACCACTCCACCATCGGTCCATCCACCACGCGCCGATTGCCGCGTCCAATGGTATTGTGATGCACCAGCCATAAATGCGCCACGTCAAGCTGGTTTTCGATCACTCGCGAATAATCGACCTTCCAATGATCGACAACCGTTGTATAGGCAAATTCATCATGTGGAAGCTCATCCAGCCAACCCAGCGGCGGCAGAGCTTCATCCTTCTCCACCTCACCCCAATAGAGGAAGATGAAACCATGGCGTTCGAGCACGGGATAAGCGCTGGCATTGAATTTGGCTTGTGCGCCTGCTGCCCTGCCGATCGATGGCACATACACACAATCGCCATTGGCCGCAAATTCCAGTCCATGGAAGGGGCATTGCACATGTCCATCGACGATCTTGCCATGGCTGAGTTGTGCGCCGCGGTGCGGACAGGTGTCCACCAGGCAAACGACCTTGCCATCTGTGCCACGCCAGAACAACAGGCGTTCACCCAACCGTTTCACCCCCAGCATTTTGCCTTTTTTCACCTCACGCGATTCAAGCACAGCGTACCATTGATTTCGGATCATCTTCTCTCCTTTGTCTACATTAAGTCACTTATCAATGAATCAACACAACGCCATAAATCATTCGGCTGCCAGTTTTTTTCGCTTCCAGCGTAAATAAGGGCCAGCCAATTTCCGCAACAGATATTTCGCGTACAACAATGACCAGCGTGAACCACCGTCACGCAAGTGAATGCGCAGCATATCCGGCCAGCAGCGGTCATCCTCAGCGATCGTCTTGGCATCGCCATGCAGGCGGAAGTTCGCCCAATGTTCATTGATGAACACAATCGGTGCTTCCTTCGCCAGGCGCAGCCACAGGTCATAATCCATGGCGAAATAGATCGAATCATCCAAAGGCCCTGCCTTGCGCCAAAGGTCGGCCCGCCAAAAAGCCGCTTGCTGGCAGATGTGTACATACCCACGGCGCAGCCTCCGGTAACTGGTTTGGGCTGAGGGAAACTCACCAATTTTTTCATCATTCGCGTTGATGAAAAACCCATGGCCATACACCATGCCAACCGCAGGATTCTCCTCTAAGGCAGCCACCGCCTGTTCTACCGCCTGCGGTTCCAGCGTATCATCCGAATTCAACCACGCCATCACAGCCCCGCTTGCCCGCGCAAAGCCTTTGTTGATCGCGTCAGTCTGCCCTTTGTCTTTTTCCGAGACCCAAT
>DSBE01000305.1 GCA_011053085.1 Chloroflexota bacterium | reverse complement strand
TCAGGGCTGGTATCTGCCGGGCGGTATGCCTGGTAGCTTTCGTCGGGCAGCATGATCCATACTGTCACCCAGGCATTGCTGACAGGGATATCAGTTCGATCGGTCACCAAAATGGTGATGGTTTGTGGGGTTGATGGATTGAGATATATGTGTTCAACCGATATGCTGACAGAGAATTCACTGTCCGTGCCTTGACCGTCAATGGTCATGGTGGAATTGATGGGACTGGTAATGGTGTAACGCAAAGGCTCATGCGTTGCCAGGTACTGTTCCCCCAGGTTGACCAATGAGACAGAGCGATCAATTGGTTTCATTGGATCCCAAACCAGGCATGCGTTGTCAAAATATTGGTAATAGCGATTGTTTTGGGTAAACACATGCGAGATAGGTGCGCCGAAAATCTGAATGCCGTTGTTCTGTTCGTAGAATGTCCGAATTTCGT
Organism: Chloroflexota bacterium; assembly: GCA_011053085.1. GTDB lineage: Bacteria > Chloroflexota > Anaerolineae > Anaerolineales > Anaerolineaceae > SpSt-1165. The sequence continues at coordinate 7,258 of DSBE01000305.1, read as the reverse complement.
GACAGATAGGAAACTGGCTGCCTTCCAAGGTGACGCAATTTTTCTCAATAAGCAGGTATTCATGTTCTGCCGGTTCAAATAACTGCTGCCCAAGGGCAGACAGGAAATATAGTTCTTCGCCGGTCTGATCTCGATAATACTCGAGGCGCATATTGGTGAAATACTGGCTGAGATGGCCGTTCACCGGGTCAATGAATGGCTGACTGATCGGTTGCCCGAATATGCGCTGCGGGTCATGCAGGCTGTAATAGAGGGCATGAAACTGTACACCAACAGTAAACTCCGAGGGGGCAGCGGTTTCAGTTGCTGTCCGCTGTGCAAGCCATTGTTGATAGGGCGGAAAATTGCAGCCGCTGATCACGGCAATGACCAGGAAGAATGTGGTGATAAATTGGAGATGTCTGTCACGCTGCATAACCATTCCATTCTGTTCGGCTGTAGCCTGAAAACCTAAGGTATGTAACCTTTCTCTGCTGAACCTATTGTAGTATAGTCGGGAGAAAAATACTTAACCAGATAGGCCGGCAGCCATGCCGTAGTAGAACATTTATGCTATACTGAAGCAGTTGAAACCAGAAGGAACAGGTTATGCCAATCAATTATCTTGAGGTGCGATCGCAGGTGAAGGAGATGGGTGAGGTTTTGCGTGATGCTATGAGTGAAACGCAAGACCAACTCCTGCAGGTGCGCGAACTGCTTGTGCAGTATGCTGACCAGGCTTCTCGCATCAACCAGACGGTCAATGTGGCTCGCGAGCATCGCAAATCGATTCGCTGCGCACTGCCGTTCAGGGAAGCCTTAACCACCATTCACGAAGAACCGGATGTAGAAGTCCCGAGGATGCATTTGCTGGCAGGCGATGGTTCACAGATTTTTCCTGACCGGCATGATGTGATTGAGTTTGGGTTGGTGAATGTCGGTGTCATTCACATGATCCAGGGTGATAACACTACACCGACTGTGACTCGCGCCAGCCGTCTGCTGTATCCTGGCCTGGGGGGGGCGGCTTACGAAGCTATCTCTGAAGACCTGGTTTCGTTTTTGCGCGATGTTGACGAACGGGTGATGCTGGGGGAGCGTTTGAAACAGGTACGGCTGGATTATGCCGAATCCCATCATGGCGAGATGCTGCCGGCGATGCTGTTCGTGGATGGCCCTTTGGAATTGTTCGGCGAACCACGCAATGAGCGCCGCTATAGGTCAGAATATGAGCGTTATTTCCGTTCATTGGAGAAGATCCAACAAAGGCAGGGCAGCATCGCCGGTTATATCGACAAACCACGTTCAGCGCTACTGGTCAGGTCGTTGGAACTGATGGAAACCGCGGAAGATGTTTTAACCGAGGACCACCAGGAACCCCCGCGCATGTTCCCGCAGGTGACGGATATCGGCGTTTTTTCCGATCGATTGAAACCCGGTCAGCGTACGGCGGTGTTTCAACTGGCGTCCAGCGGTGCGGATGATTTTAAGGGGTTTGATCCAGCCTTGCGGTTATTCTTTTTTTATATCAATGTGGGCTACTATCAACGAGATGGTACACCGATGAATGTGTTTGCCAGGGTGGAATTGCCGGGTTGGTTAGCGGATAACGATGGCTTGGTGGCATTGCTCCACAAAATTTTATTGCAGCAATGCCGTGCCTTGGGCACCCATCCCTACCCTTATTTGCTTCACCGGGCGCACGAGATTGCCATTGTCAAACATGTGGAAAAAGACGAAGTGAGCCGGTTGATCACCACTGAATTAATGTCCAAGGGGGTTGCGACTGAAATGGCCTCTCAAAAAGCATTGAATAAATTGATCAGCAGTACATAGAACACAGAAGGAATAACTATGCACGAAATGGGTAGAATTTTAAGGGCAGATATCACCAGTTGTGTGGTGGGAACCTGGTTTGAGCGGGTGACCGAGCCATACTTTGGCGCCATGGTGCGCATAATGGCGGCAGAAGGCTATCATATTTTTGGGATCGTGTATGACATTCAGGTAGCGGATGATGGCCTGGTAAGGCAATTATTGAGCGCTGAAGGCCTGGATCCCTTGATCTTAGAAGACAACCGCCGCAATCGTAATGTCCCGGTGGAAATCAGTGTGTTATTTATCGGATATCTGTCAGAAGGAACAATCATGCATTTGTTACCGCCGCGACCACCGTTGAGCCTGGACGAGATTCACGTCTGCTCTGCCGAAGAAAAACGGGCTTTCACGACCGCCTCAGCATCATTTGGGTATTTCCGTCATCTGTTGCGTAACGAAGATCTACCGACTGGTGAATTGCTGGCGGCACACCTGCATGACCTGGGGGAGGTCAATAGCCCGGACTGGCTTCAACAGGCGGTACAGGAGTTGATCGTGCTGCTGCGTGATGATTATCCGCGTTTGATGGCACTTATGAGCGCGTTGGGTGATGCCAATCTGTTGCCGGAGGGAAGGGAATGAACATGAAAGAACGTATTGGCTATGTTGTCGGTGGCACCCTGCGCAGCAATTTGCGGGTGCGATTAACCTGTAAACCGGATACCGTGCAGGAAGGTAGTTTTGTGGTCATTGACGGCACGCCGTATTTGTTTTACAGCCTGGTCACTGATCTCCAGCTTGGTTCGACTGATCCAAGATTTGCTGATGAACAATTTGAGCAGCGTATTGACCCGCGACTGGCGCAAATGCTGCTTGGACAAACCTTGTACACCAACATTGAAATAATGCCCGTTTTAATGCAAGAAACTGCGCCGGATGACCAACTATCCACAGGAGACGAGATATCGCATCCCATCCCCGTAAAAACCATCCCAGAACATCATTCCATCGTACGGATGGCGCATCAAGGCGATATCGAAGCCATTTTCGGTTCGGTGGAGAAAAAAGGAAACTTCGTCGTCGGGACAACGAGAGAACAGGATCTGCCGGTTTGTATCGATCTGGAAAAATTCGTAAAGCGATCCTCTGGCATTTTTGGGGCAACCGGCACGGGGAAGTCGTTTCTAACTCGCATGATCCTGGCAGGTTTGATCCACGAGAATCAAGCTTCGGTGTTTATCTTTGATATGCACAATGAATATGCCTTTGATCGCAACGACCCGGATACTGGTGGGCGCATCACCGGCCTGACCAGTAAATTCAAGGGAAAGCTGCAGGCTTTCGGGCTGGGTGCCAGTCCGATGGTCAGCGGTAATGCCTTATCTTCGTTAATGATCGCAGAATCTGATATCGAACCGGAAGATATTTTGCTGCTCTCCAAAGAATTAAACCTGCGCGAAACCACTGACGCGACCTTGAATGCCTTGTTTTCCAGCAAAGGCACCCAATGGTTCACTTTCTTCGAAGGACTGGAACCAGGCAAGCGAATCACCATTGATGAAGAAGGGGAGAAGACGGAATTTGCGCCGGACAGTGTGGAAGGTTGGGCGCGAGATGCCGGCATCCACCCGGAGGCTGCCAAAGCGCTGCACACACGGCTGCGAAAAATCTTCAACAAAGATTATATTATCGCAGACCGCCAAAAGGCACAGGATTCGCTGAAGACCATCATCGATTATCTGCAAAACGGCCGTCATGTCGTGCTTTCTTTTGGAAATTATGAGAGTGACCTGGACTATCTGCTGGTTGCCAATATTCTTACCCGTCGTATTCGTGAAGCATGGGTGAAGCAGACCAATGATTACAATTCACATCATGACAAGCCCAAACCGCGCTCGCTGGTGATCACGGTGGAAGAAGCCCACAAATTGATGACGCGTGAGATGGCATCACAAACCATTTTCAGCACCATTGCACGCGAAATGCGCAAATACTTTGTGACCTTGCTGGTTGTCGACCAGCGGCCATCACAGATCTACGACGAGGTCATGTCGCAGCTGGGAACGCGTATCTCAGGCTGGCTGGGTGATGACGCGGATATTTCTGCGGTGCTATCGGGCCTTTCGAACAAAGACAATTTGCGCGGGATGCTTGCGCATCTGCAGGAAAAGGAAGAGGTACTGCTGCTGGGGTGGGGGGTGCCCATGCCGCTGCCGGTGCGCTCCCGCCGCTATGATGATGAATTCTGGCGGACGCTGTTGAAAAACAAAGGAAAAGCTTCGGCTGCCGATGATGCAAATGAAGCTGATCTGAAAGCGGTTTTAGGTTTCTGAAACGATACTAAGAACTTGATTATCACTCTCATTTTTTCAGTTCGGCGAATGAACTGGCGTATATCTGTCTGTGCTATACTTAAAAGCAGTGGATGAGAAGAAAAAAGTGTTATTGGAGGAAGAATTATGGCGAAAATGAAGTATAAATTTGGAAAGAATGTTTTATACCTGTCAGCCTGGTTGATTTGTTCTTTGTTATTACTCACCAATGTCTTAATGGTACGTGAGTCAGTACTGGATATTATGACCGCGGTGCAGGCGCAGCAAATTGAAAATGCACCTTCTGGCGAAAAAACCGAAGCCCGTTTTCGGGCCGGTGAACTGAAAGGTTTGGTGGACCGTGGGGTAATCATTGCGGGCGGCCTTGCTACCGTGATGCTGGTGGTTTACTTTGAGTATTATTTCCGCATCGGTTTTGAAAAAGATATTCTGGCACAGAGGATTTTGCGGGTTGTCGGTATTCAGACGGCCATTTTGCTGATAGGATTTATTGTTATCAATGTGGTTTGATCCGAAGGGTACCCTGTTAGAATAATTTCTTTTTTCGCCGAAAACTGGATTGTTCGGCAAATTTCATGTAGCGCTCCAATTTGGTGATTTTCTGATCCAGATCTATGAGCGCTTTTTTGAGTTGATGTTTTCGTAGCCGCCAGCGTAATCGTTTCAGCCAGGAGAAGGCTCCAGGTTTTACGGCAGATATTTTTTCACCCACTTCTATCCACTCTTTGTGGGTGTTGGATTCTTTTAGCAGTGAGCCCCAGTAGGCGGACTCCAAAGGAGAAACGCTGCCATGCTGCAAGAAAACATTGGCCATGGCGGCCATCATCTGGGCTGCTTGCTGGAATTGCTGGTCAGCCACTTTACCCTGTAATGCCAGTTGCAGGGAGGAATATGCCTGCATGTAATAATGCAAGCCTTCCATTTCTTCTGGTGTGGTGATGCTGCTGCGGCGTTTTTTGGGAGAGATGACGAATAATAATTCCTGTCCTACCGCAAACGCATCGCTTCCGCGGCTGAAAGCCATCTGACTGGGCAGGTCGATGGGTTCATGGCAAGCATAACAGCGGACCGGGTAGGGTTCATCTCCCCACTCAATTTCTTTGCCACAGGCAACACAAATCATTGGGGCAAGTTCGGGTTCATCCGCCTGCCCCAATTCTTCTGTACTATATACGTAGGCAGGGTTAGGCGATGCCAAGCTCATAGGTTGTCATTGCGCTGTATAGCATCGATTCCCAATAGGCATATTCTTCAACATTTTCGCCCTGAGCGATCAGCACCAGGTTGCCTTCTGCCCAATAGAGGCTTTTCATCCATCGTTTCCGACGCTGGCCATCTTCGGTGAAGGTGAATTTGGCTTCGAGCATGATGGATTTCTTGCCACTTTGGTACTTCGTCTCCAAAATTTCAACATCAGGCAGGCTTTTGATGCCTTCCTCAAAACCTTCTGCCAAAATATCCTTGTCCTCTGGTGTGGTGGCGTAATCCAGTGTGATTTTCTCACACATGAAGCAGGTGTCAAAGTTGTCTTTGTTAGGGGTGAAGATCCAACCGATGCGTCCATCGACCAGGTCAATCTTGCGCCATTCCTTCGGCAGCCATACGGCGAAACCTTGTTCATTGTCGGCATATTTACGAATGCCGGTGTAAACGGGGGTTGCATTTTTCTTTGGTTCTGTCATGTTTACCTCTTCTTATCGGTGTTTTCAGCCGAAGCCGAACGTCGGTAATTATAATCGCTTTCTACTTGCCTGACAAACAGGCATGAAGCAATCTGGGGCCAGCATTACCGGTGGTTAAAAAGCAACAGCACCACCAAAAAGTTGATGGTGCTGTTCGTAATTACTATTGATTCAGCGCCACAACACCACGCAGGTTCAACTCTTTGGCGAAATGGCAGGCGGCGAAATGCTCCGGTTCCACTTCAAGCAAAAGTGGTCTTTCCACCGAACAGATTTCTTTGGCGTAGCGGCAGCGGGGATGGAAGTAGCAGCCTGACGGCGGGTTGGCCGGGTTGGCGACCTCGCCGGGCAACTTGATCGGGCGATCTCGTTTGCGTGGATCAGGCTTGGGCACAGCTGCCATCAGCGCTTCGGTATAGGGGTGCTTTGGTGTGTAATACAGTTTGTCAGTGGGGGCTTGCTCGACCAGCATGCCGACGTACATGACCGCCACCCTGTCTGAGATGTGCTCCACAACGCTCAGGTCATGGGCAACAAAGATGTAGGTGAGGTTAAGGTCTTGCTGCAGGTCTTCGAGCAGGTTCAACACCTGTGCCTGAATGGACACATCCAGCGCGGAAACCGGTTCATCGCACACGATCAATTTGGGGTTGAGTGCCAGTGCACGGGCGATGCCGATACGCTGACGCTGGCCGCCAGAGAAAGCGTGCGGGTAGCGGCTCATATACTCTGGGCGCATACCCACTATTTTCAACAATTCTGCTACACGGTCTTGCAGTTCACTGCCTGAGGCCATTTTGTTAATCAATAAAGGCTCAGCAACGATGCGTTTGACCGTCATGCGCGGATCCAACGAAGAAAAGGGATCCTGGAAGATGATCTGCATATGCGGGCGTATGGGGATCAATTCCTTGCGCTCCATCGGGGCGAGGTTGACCCAACCCTGTATTGGATCGTTGAAGTGGATTTCACCATCTGTCGGGTCAAGCAGGCGGATGATGGTGCGGCCGGTGGTGGTTTTGCCACAACCGCTTTCACCAACCAATCCGAGGGTTTCGCCTTTTTTTACATAGAGGTTGACACCATCAACGGCCTTCACCGAGCCGGTCGACCGGCGGATCACACCCTTGCGAATGGGGAAATGCTTCTTCAGATTACGCACTTCCAACAACAATTCGTCACGGGTAATATGGGATGGGATTTCAAAGGTCATAGGTTTCCTCCTCCACGACATCAGAATGTAAGAAGCAGCGCACGGTATGGCTCTTACCGACAGTTGACAGACCAGGCACCTTCACATCGCATAAGCCACGCATGGCTTGGTTACAGCGGGGGTGGAAGGGGCAGCCTTTGATCTTCGAATAGGGGTCGGGAACAACGCCGCGAATGGGCTGCAGCCGTTCTTTTTGGCCGCTGCCGACGTGCGGGATCGAGCGCAACAACGAG
>DSBE01000069.1 GCA_011053085.1 Chloroflexota bacterium | reverse complement strand
GCCGTGCGCATTTCATCATGCGTCATCTCATAGACAGAATCCACGCCCTGTTTGCGCAGCAAACGCACCACATCCGCATAGACATTTTCGGGGATCTCACCGCCCAGCTTGATGTCAACACCACGGCCTGCCATGTTGGTGGCGATGGTGACGGCGCCAAACGCACCGGCGCGCGCAATGATCATGCCTTCCTGGTCATGAATGCGCGCGTTCAACACCTGGTTGGGCACACCGCCCTGGATGATCTGCACCACACGTTCGCGGTAATGCATCTCAAGCCCCAGTTCTTGCATCAACAGCGGCAGGTTGTCTTCGTGCGCGGGGTTGTTAGGAATATCCAGCGCGCGCGACATCTCGCGCAGTTCGCGCGGTTGAATTTCCTTTAGCGGACGGTTAAAAGGCTCCAGTTCCGGCACAATGCGGTCAACCATCTCAACCTCGTTCTGCTGCATCCATGCCTGGCGGATAACCCAGATCTGGCACAGGTTGCGCAGGTTTTCAGCGCGCAGCAGGTTGGCGATCAGGTCAGAATTTTCCACCGATGCCGTGCCCACCAGCAGCGGCCGCCCGACCGTGTGCAGGGCGATGATCTCACGGATGATGGCGCGCAGCTTGGCTTCCTGCGTGCGGAAGATGACATCCGGGTAATCTTTGCGCTTGAAGAAAGCCGCCTTGCCTTCCGGGTCAGACTTGTAGTGATAATAGGTATATTTGTAGTTGAGTTCATCGCGCGCTTCGGCTATTTCCAGGTCAGAATCCGGTTTACCGGCTTCATATTCCAGGTTGGAAGGCAGCGGCAGCACACCCAATTTGTAGATATTGTCGAATTCTTCTTCTTCCGTCACCGCCGTGCCGGTCATACCCGCCAGTTTTTCGTACATGCGGAAGAAATTCTGCAGGGTGATGGTGGCGTAGGTCACCGATTCCGGCTCGATCTGCACGCCTTCTTTGGCTTCCACCGCCTGGTGCAAACCGCCAGACCAGCGCCGTCCGGGCATCAAGCGGCCGGTGAACTCATCCACAATGATGACCTTACCGCCCTGCACGAGGTAATCTTTGTTGCGTTTGTGCAAAAATTGCGCGCGCAGCGCCTGTTCAAGGAAACCCAGCAGCTGCGCCTGTTCCGGCGTGATGTCTTCCGGCCGTTCGGGGTCGCCCAGTGAGCGGTTGAGCAGTTCTTCCACATGCGCCTCACCAATCTCGGTCAGGGTCACATTGCGGTCACGTTCACTGATCTCATAATCCTCTTCGTTCAACTGGCGCACCACCTGCGCCATGGCGGTGTAATCGTCCATGCTTTCCATGGAGCGGCCGGAGATGATCAGCGGCGTGCGTGCCTCATCGATCAACACATTGTCGACCTCGTCGATGATGGCGTAGTGATGCCCGCGCTGCACACGTGATTCCAGCGTGTTGGTCATGTTGTCACGCAGATAGTCAAAGCCGTATTCGGCATTGGTGCCGTAGGTGATGTCGGCGTCATAGGCTTTCTTGCGGTCCACCAGTACCAGTTGATGCTGGTCTTCCTGGCTGGAGGTCTTGTTAAGGTCCACCACAAACGCCTTGCGGCCGTTCTCGGTGCGTGCAGCCATCTGCAGCACACCTACCTGCAAGCCCAACAGGTGATAGACCTGCGCCATCAGACGCGCCTGGGTACGCGCCAGGAAATCATTGACCGTCACCAGGTGAACGCCTTTGCCCGACAACGCATTTAAATAGATAGGCAGGGTTGCCACCAGCGTTTTGCCTTCGCCGGTGCGCATTTCCACGATCTTGCCGTGATGCAGCGCCTGTCCACCAATCAATTGGATATCATAATGCCGCAAGCCGATGGTTCTTTTGGACGCCTCGCGTACCGTGGCGAAAGCTTCCACCAGCATATCATCCAGGGTCTCGCCCTGTGCCAATCTTGCCTTAAATTCATCGGTTTTGGCGCGCAGGGCTTCGTTGCTCAAAGCCTCATACGCACTTTCGAGGTCGTTGACCTGCGCCGCTACCGCTGCATATTCATCAATTTCTTTTTGTACCGGATCGCCAAACAGCGCCTTGGAAAATTTTCTTAACATAATCGTGTCGCTTCCTTACTGCCATAGATACAGGAAAGCAAACCCATTACAACAGCTTGCTTCCACCCGCATTATTATAGCACAGGCAGTTCTGCGGCCTCGGACAACGTCAGTACAGACAGGTATCAGAGCATCATCTGGTTGATCTGGTCAATGCTCTCGCGTGGTGGGCGCAGCCGGCCGTTACCAAGCCGATTCAGCGGTTCTTCCACCAGGTCGTAGCGGTCAAAAGTGGACGGGATGTCCGGATCAACATAGATCAACCCGGTCACCAGTTGGTGATGCTCTTCCGCCTCCTCCAGCACCTTGAAGGCTTGCCAGCGGCTGGTGGGGTCATACTCTTTGTCCAGTTTTTTCAGACGGATGATAGAATCATCGTGCAGTTTGACATTACGCACCGTGCCCGCCTCAAAATCCTTGATCATAATCTGGTGATCGGTCGGCACAAACTCCAGTTCATGCAGTGGAATTTCATGCTCGCGCGCATATTCATAGGAATGCAGGTTCTTGGCAAAATTGTAGAAAGACACACACGGACTGATTACGTCAATCACGCTGATGCCCTGGTGGCGCAGCGCCGCTTTGATCAACTGGCGCAGCTGCTTGGGGTCACCGGCGAAAGAGCGCGCCACAAAACTGGCGTTGGAAGCCAGCGCCTCCATACAGATATCCACCGGCAGGTAGCGGCTGGTGCCCTGCCGTTTGAAGGAAACCCCGGCTTCGGTGGTGGCGCTGAATTGCCCCTTGGTCAGGCCATACACACCGTTGTTACCCACGATATACAGCATAGGCGGGTTGCGGCGGCAAATGTGCTTGAACTGACCAATGCCAATCGAAGCGGTATCTCCGTCACCTGACATGCCGATGTTGGTCAGGGTGCGATCCGCAAACATGGCGCCCAGCGCCAGCGAAGGCATGCGCCCGTGCAGCCCATTGAAACCGAACGAGCGTTTGAGCATATAGGTCGGCGCTTTAGAAGAGCAGCCGATGCCGCTGTAGCGCACAATCTCCTCAGGCCGCAAGTTTAATTCGTAGCAGGCGCTCATGATCTGCCCGATGATGGCATTGTGTCCGCAGCCCTTGCAGAGGGTATTGGGCGAACCCTGGTAATCAGCGCGTTCCAATCCGATATCATTGGTTTCATCAGGCATGGCAGCCATCCTCATCTTCCCAAATTCGTTGTGTGATCCATTCCGCCGTCATCGCCAGCCCGTCCACTTTTGATAGCTGGCGCAGTTTGTAGGCGTGCTGCGGCGCTTCCAGCGTCAGCAATTCTTTCATCTGCCCGTCACGGTTCAACTCAACCACATAGGTGCGGTCATGCTCCTGCATAAAATCGACCACCTCCATGGTAAATGGCAGCGCCCGTACCCGCAGGTAATCGGTGGCAATCCCTTTGGCAGCCAGCTGGTCACGTGCTTCACCAACGGGCATGTGGGTGGAACCCCAGGTGATAATGCCGATGCGCGCATTCTTCTGGCGCTCAACAATTGGCTGCGGCACCAACGCCCGCGCCTGGCGGTATTTGCGTTTCAGGCGGGCCAGGTTGTCCTGCCAAACCTGTGGATCTTCGGAATAACGCGCAAATTCATCATGCCCGGTGCCGCGCGCAAAATAGGTCGCGCCGGGATGGCGGTTGCCGGGCACCGTGCGGTAGGGGATGGCATCTCCATCCACATCCAGGTAGCGCCCCCACAACTTGCCCTCTTTCGTCCAGCGTTCGATATCCTCCTCCCACAACACCTTGCCGCGATCCATGGGGGTGTCGGGATACTGGAACGGTTTGCCCATCCAGGGGTTCATGCCCAGGTCGAGGTCACTCATCACCAGCACTGGTGTCTGCAATCGTTCGGCAATGTCAAACGCCTTCCAGCCGAATTCGAAGCACTCGTTGATCGAACCCGGCATGAGAATCACCTGTTCAGTGTCGCCGTGGCTGATATTGGCGGCAAACAACAGGTCATTTTGCGCCGTGCGCGTGGGCAAGCCGGTGGAAGGGCCCACCCGCTGCACATCCCACACCACCACCGGTACCTCGGCAAAATACGCCAAACCCAAATGTTCTGCCATCAGCGAAAGGCCGGGACCCGAAGTGGCGGTCATGGCGCGCAGCCCGCCCCAGCCTGCGCCGATGATCATCCCCAGCGCCGACAACTCATCTTCTGCCTGCACAACGGCGCAGGTCATGCGGCCGGTCTCAGGATCTTTGCGCAGCATCGGTAGAAATTCATTCATCTCTTCAATCACATTGGATGCCGGCGTGATCGGGTACCAGGACACAAACTGCACCCCGCCGTAGATCGTCCCCAGCGAAGCGGCACGGTTGCCGTCGCACAGGATATAGCCATCGGTGATGTGCATAGGTTCTACCGTGTAAGGGATAGCTATGCGGTCAATATTGGCTTGCGCCCATTCCGCCCCGCGCTGCGCCGCATGGAAATTCATCTTCGCGGCTTCGGTTTTGCCCTTGAAATGAAATTCAATCGCCCCAGCCACCCGCTCCATATCAATGCCCAGCAGAGAAGCCAGCACGCCCACATAGACCATATTGCCGACATAGCTGCGCAAACGCTTTTCAATGTCGAGTTCATTGATCAATGTTTCCATCGGAATACCGAATGCCAGACTGGTCGGCAGCGTTTCCGGCATGCTGAAAGCCTCATCATATAAAACCAGACCACCCGGCACCAGTTTTTTCACATCCTCTGCCACGGTGTCCTGATTCATCAACACCTGCACATGATCACGCTCCACCCGCCCCAGGTAGCCGTCTTTGCTGACCCGCACCGTGAACCAGGTGGGCAGCCCTTTGATGTTGGAGGGAAACAGGTTGCGCCCCGATACCGGGATGCCCATTTCGAACAAAGCCCGCATCACGGTGGTATTGGCGGTAGAACTGCCGGTGCCGTTGATATTGCTGAACATGACGCAAAAATCATTGATGATCTTGTGCGGTGATTGCGTAGAATCTTCCTGCATGCAAACTCCTTTCACCCGCGTTCATGTGAAACACAAGAACAGGGCGAAAACATGATAGGGTTCAGTGATCTCTTTCGCTGCCGGTGAGGGACAGCCTTATGGGTAGTATAGCCCCCCCACCAGATACCGTCAAGTGCGACGGTTGTGTCCAAAAAAAGAATCCTTTACTCCGCCGTGCCTGCCAGATCTCTGACCATGTAATGGCTGCCCATCACAAAACCGCGTCCGGCATAATAGCGCCGCGTGCCCACGGCAGAGATCACCGCCAGCTTTTGGTAACCGCGCTGGCGGGCAAGGTCTGCCGCCTGTTCGATCAACTGTGTGCCAAGGCCGATATGCTGGGCAGCGCCATCCATCTCGCTGCCCACGCCCAGTGATTGTCCATAGACATGAACCTCACGGATGATGGCAGCTCCTTGCAGGTCTGGCAGCCATTCATCACGCCATTCACCAATACGGGCATCCTCCGGGAAAGAAAGCCGCAGAAAACCAGCCAAACGGTCATCGGCGGTGACAAATTGCAGGAAATGCTCTTCGGCAAACGCCGGGGAATACACCAGATCCACCAGCGAAAGCTCTGACGAAACCAGTTTGGCGTCCTTCAGTTCACGGCAGCGGATGCAGTTACAGGTCTTGCCGCGCCGCTCCAATTCTCGGAAGATATCCTGGCGCAGGCTGGTGCGGCGGTTGCCCTCCACCACATAGGTGGAAGGAATATCACGGATAACACGGTTAACCCGGCAATAGCGCGGGATGGTCGGCTTCACATCAGCCAACAGCGTCACCAGCTCGTAGGTGGTGTAGGGTGTGTAATGGCCCCTTTTCCATTCTTCATGCAGCCCGGTGCCCTCCAATAGCTGGGTGGGGTAAATCTTCATCTCATCCGGGCAAAAGCCCAGCCCTTCTTCGGCAGATTGCCACAGGCGCGCAAAATCTTCGCGGTCGCTCTGCAAGGTGGCACCCAGCAGGTTCGGCATCCAGTGCAGCACGATCTTAAACCCGGCCGCGCGCAGCATGGCGGCTGCCTGCAGCGCTTCGGTGGTGCTGTGTCCACGGCAATTCATCATCAGAATATCATCGTTCAGGCTCTGTACGCCCAGCTGCACACGCGTCACCCCCAGTGTGCGCAGGTGCACCATCCCCTGCGGGGTGATCATGTCGGGGCGGGTTTCGATGGTCAGCCCCACATTGCGGTGCTCTGCGGTTTCATTGATCTGCTGCGCTTCTGCCAGGGTGGCGGCCTCGCGATCATTGAGGGCATCTGAGCAGCGTTTGACGAACCATTCGCGGTAATCGAGCGGGTAGGCGTCCCAAGAAGAACCCAGGATCAAGACCTCAATCTTATCGATCGGGTGGCCGACATTGGTAAGCGCCTGCAGGCGGCTGCGCACCTGTACGAACGGATCAAAATGGTTCTGCAGCGCGCGCGCCGCTGCCGGTTCATCCGGCAGGTACGACTTGGGCATGCGCACATCCTCCGGGCAGAAGATGCACTGCCCCGGGCAGTCTTGCGGACGCGTCAGCACGGTCACGGTGGTGACGCCCGAAAGCGACCGCATCGGTTTTTTGCGGATCACACGCAAGAATTCGGGATCTGCCTCCCATTCGCCCGCACTGACCCCCTCCATGTAAATAGTGACCAGCAGCCCTTTGGAGATATGCCCACCGCTGGGCAGCGGGTTGCGCCGGATGGCGGTCAACACGTCCGCGCCGTCGCGCACTTCCGACAGCACCTGGCGCGCGACCTCTTCCCGCTCGGGTGTGAGCTGGCGGCGTTGCCGCCAGCGTTTGTCACGCAGAGTTTCATCATACATGCCTTCATTATAATCGCGCTGTCAAGGGCTGCGTCTATCTTCCCCATCCATTCACCTGGTTAAAAAGTTGCTAATTTACCCGATTTCATCTATACTCAACCTACCATAACAACAACGGGGAGCCTGCCCGCCGCAGGCTGAGAGGAAAGCAGGACCGGCTTTCGACTCGCACTACCTGATCCGGATTATGCCGGCGGAGGGACAATACCGACCACCCACGGCTGCCCTCCAAATCCGGCAGCCGTTTTGATTGAATGGACTGACCTGCATGAACCAGTTAACCAATCCAAAAGAGCAAGCCCGCGCATGGATCTTCGTCAATGGAGAACTACAGCACCCACAGGCATTGGCGGCATTGATAGCCCAGGGTGATTTCCTCATCGCTGCTGACGGCGGCGCACGCCATCTGCTGAAACTGGGGCGCTTTCCTGATCTGCTGATCGGCGACCTTGACTCACTCACCCCCGCTGAAGTGGCCCATATGCAAGCCAACGGCACCCAGGTTGAGCGCTACCCGATCGATAAAGACTGGACCGACCTGGAACTGGCGCTCGAAGCCGCCCTGCAGCGCAGTTTTCATCATATCAAGCTGGCAGGTGCGCTGGGCAGCCGTATTGACCACACCCTCGGCAACCTGTTCCTGCTCACCCACCCCAAAGCCGCTGGCGTTGATCTGCGCCTGGAAGATGGTCGCGAAGAACTGTTGCTGGTGAAAGGCGAAATCACCCTGCAGGGACAGCCCGGCGACCGCGTTTCACTGGTGCCGCTGGATGAAACCGTCCGAGGAGTATTTACGCAGAATCTGCAGTGGCCGCTGGAAGATGAAACCCTCTACCGCCACGCCACACGCGGTATCAGCAACCTGATGACCGCAGCTACTGCTACAAT
>DSBE01000184.1 GCA_011053085.1 Chloroflexota bacterium | reverse complement strand
GTAGAAAGTATCATCAATAGTCGCCTGTTCAACCACGCGGCCCAGATACATAACGGTCACATAGTCACACATTTGTGCGACCACGCCCAGGTTATGGGTGATAAAAACAATAGACATATTGATGCGTTCTTGAAGGCCTCGCATCAGGTCCAGTATCTGTGCTTCGGTGGTCACGTCCAAGGCGGTGGTGGGTTCGTCTGCGAACAACACGGCGGGTGTACACGAGAGCGCCAAGGAAATCATGGCGCGCTGGCGCATACCACCGCTCAGCTCGTGCGGATAGCGCTTGATCACCTGAGTCGGGTTCGACATACCGACACCGTCCAAAATCTCGACGGCACGTTTTTCGGCTTCGACCTTATCAACCTTCTGGTGCAGCAGAATGGCTTCCATGATCTGGTCACCAATGCTGAAGGATGGGTTCAAAGAGGTCATCGGTTCCTGGAAGATCATGGACATCTGCGCACCACGAATGCGGCGCATTTCAGGCCCCATGGCAGGCAATTCGGTCAGATTGATCTCTTCAACCCTTTTGGTTCCATTGTTTTGGATTTGACGGAAGTATTTGATGTCACCTTTGACGATTCTGCCAGGTTTGGTTACCATACGCATGATGGAGAGGGCGGTAACGGATTTTCCGCAGCCACTTTCTCCCACCACACCCATGACTTTTCCGCGTGGAATTTCAAAACTCACTCCGTTCAAAGCGCGTGCGATACCGATGTCTGTATAGAAATAGGTATGCAGGTCTTCGACTTTGATGATGATATCTTGCCCTTCAAATATCGATTCTACTTTGTCTGTTACAGACTCATTAACTTGGTTCATTTTTGTTAGCCTGCCTTTCTATTAGATCGAGTAGGGATCGACCGCGTCGCGCAAGCCGTCACCGATCAGGCTGAACAACAACACAGTGATAACCACTGCCAGAGCGGGGATCAACAACCAGGGATGCTGCACCACCACACGCACTTGCTGGGCATCGGTGAGTAATGAGCCCCAGCTGACAGCGGGGGGCAAGATGCCAAGGCCCAGGAAGCTGAGTGCGGTTTCACCCAGAATCATGCCCGGAATAGACAGGGCACCGATCACGATGATGTGGCTGGCGCCGTTGGGCACCATGTGTGTGAAGATGATGCGCCAATCGGTGGATCCAGCTGCCAGGGCGGCCTGTGAGAAGTCTGCGTTGCGGTATGCCATCACTTTGGCGCGCAATTGCCGCGCCAGCCCGGTCCAACCAACCACCGAAAGTACCACCGTGATAAGGAAGTAACGATGAATAACGGTGAAACTTTGACTGATGGGGGGCAAAGCGGCTGCCAGGGCTGCCCACAATGGGATCTGCGGGAAGGCCCCCAGCACTTCGATAGCACGCTGCATCATATCGTCGATGAAACCGCCAAAAAAGCCAGAGGCTGTGCCCAGAACAGATCCGAGAACGATGCTCAATGCCACGCCAAACAAACCAACTGTGGAAGAGATTTGACCACCGACAAGGATGCGGGCGAACATATCACGCCCGAGGCCATCAGCGCCCAACACATAGATACGTTGGTCGCCATCTAAACCAATTAGGTGCAGGTCGGTTTGCCACCAGAGAACGTTGACAGTATCACCACGGACGAAGAACCTGATGGGGAGTTTCTGGTCAAAATCTGGGGTGAATTCAAACTTGAAGGTTTCAGGGTTCAATTCTGTGGTGGTTGCATAGGTATATGGCCGCAGACTGAAATTTCCTTCGGGGTCAGTGAAGGTGATGGGAGTCGGGGGACCGTAGATGTAGTCACGGTTCTGATACCGGTACCAGTTAGGGGCAATGAACTCCCCTAAGAACACGATCACATAGATCACAGCCATGCCGATGAGACCGATCATAGCCAGTTTGTTCTTTGAGTAGCGGATGCGCATCAACTGCCATTGCGACAGTTCACCGACATCGCTGACGGGATCATCGAACACCTCGAAGGCAGGTTTTTCCGGTTCTGCAGGGGTTTGAGGGTTGGTTACGTTAAATTCACTCATGGTTCACCTCACTTTCTTATTCATACCGGATGCGCGGATCGACCCAGGCAAGGACGATATCTGCGATTAGATTGCCCAGCAACCCCAAGATCGAGAGGAACATCAAGAATGATGCCGCCAAATACACGTCCTGGTTCATTTGGGCCTGGAAATACATCGGGCCTACCGTTGGCAAGTTCAGTACGATCGCTACCACCGTTTCTCCTGAGATGATGCCGGGCAGAGAGCCGCCCAGGATCATGATCAGGGGGTGCATGGCGTTCTTGACAGCGTGCTTCCAGACAACCTTCGATTCTTTCAAGCCTTTAGAACGGGCAGTCTGTACATATTGCATACCCAGTACGTCCAGCAGATTGGCACGCATAATGCGGCTGAGGCCGGCGGTTGAACCAAAAGCGATCACAAGGATGGGGATCCAAACTTTCTTTAGCATATCCGCGAATTTGGCAAAGCTCCAGGGCGCGGCGCGGTATTGATCGGAGAACAACCCGCCCACTTCTTGTCCGAGTACACGCTGTGCAAAGACCATCAACACCAACGCTACCAGGAAGCTGGGGATCGATAAGCCCAGGAACTGGATCACGGTGATGGCATAGTCAGGAATGGTATAGCGGTGGGTGGCTGAATAGACGCCCACCGGCACCGCAATTCCCCAGGCAAGAAAGAGTGAAAAAGTTGAGATACCAATCGTCAGCAGCAATCGTTGACCGATTAAGCTACCGACAGGTTGCTGCTGGTATTGGAACGAGACGCCAAAATCACCAACGACGAACCCTGAAATCCACTTCCAGAAACGCACATAGGCAGGATCGTTGAGACCATAGCGGATCTCCAATGATCGAATCTGGTCTTGAGAGAGGTTGCCGCCTTGCTGACGAAGACGGTTGATTTCGTATTCAAGGTAGGAGCCTGAGGGCAGTTCGATGATGATATAGCCCAACACAGCGATGATCACCAGCGTAACCAGCATGTAGCCGATGCGTCTGAGAATATAATTGATCACGGCTTTTCCTTTCTGCTATATTTTTTGGGTTTATTTGAAAAGGAGGAGAGGGGTATCCTCTCCTCCTTGACTTCGGTGATGAAACGGAACTTAGACGTTCTTGAATGAGTAGGTTTCAGGATTGGTGATGGCGGGATAGGGGATAATCCACGGGTTGCAGAAGCCACCCAACGCCAGTTGGTCACGGGTAGGAACGTTTTCAAGGTCCTTGCTCACGATGATGATACGGGGGGTGTTGCCGACGGTACCGATGAAGTATGGGCCTTCGGTCATGTGAATCTCGTTCATCTGCCAGACCAATTCCATGCGCTTGATCTCATCCGGTTCGAAGATCGCCTGGTCATACAGGGCATGAATCTGCGGAATGGCGGATTCAGTGTATTCAGGATCATTTACATCGAAGCGGGCGGGGGTACGATCCCACGGGCTCAGATCCAGTTGAGTGCCTTCGTTGGCGGTGCCAGCGTTCAGACGCAGTGCGCCACACAGCGGTGCCCAGCGTTCTGATTCATCTGCTACCACCCATGACGGGAACAGCAGGTGGTCGGGGCCATCGCCTACTTCCCAGGCGGTGCGGAATTCGAGCTGACCAGCGCGCCATGAGGGACCGAAGTCTGACGGCGGGATCTGGTTGACAACGATCTGGAGACCGATATCTTCCCAGTTCTTCTGCGCAATTTCCAACACCTGGATGGATTCACCAGCGGCATCGGCAGCGATGTCGATGCGAACGATCAGTTCAGAGCCATCGGGGAATGTGCGGAAGCCATTGTCGCCCACCGTGCAGCCGATCTCATCCAGCATTTCTTTGGCGCGCTCGGGGTCATAATCCACATACAGTGTGCGGAATTTCTCATAGTGCTGGCGGGCTTCGTCATTGAAGTTGAACTCGATCGCTTTGGGGCTCATCGAGCCGGTGGTCTCTGTGCCGGTATCGTAGTAAACGATGCGTTTGATGTCGGCGCGGTTCAGAGCCAAGGACATAGCACCCTTGAATTTCGGGTTGCGATACAGTTCGCGGCGTTTGGGATCCGCGATATCGTGGTTCCAGAAGTACATCATACCGGTGCCGGAGCCAGTGTCCCAGAAGCGAACTTCGTAATTGCCGGCTTCCTGGCCTTCCAACAGGGTGGAAACATCGCCCAGGGTCAGCTGGTAGGTGTAAACTTCCCAGGAGACAGAGCCCTGCATAACCTGCAGCAGGAAGAACTGCGCATCCGGTGAAGCCTGCACATCCACACCATCTACATAGGGCAGCTGGTTGCCAGCGGGATCCACACAATAGTAGTACGGGTTGCGTTCCCAGGTGGAGAATTCACCTTCAGTGAAAGCGGTCATCATCCAGGCGGTCAGACACGGGCAGCCAGGAGTGATCTGCTGGTTGATCATGATGTCATGATCAACATAGTCGGTGTATTCTGAATTGAATTTGGGATTGAACTGCTTGGCATACTCTGCGGGAGCAATCCAGCGGAAACCGATGGTGCCATTGGTCCACATGGCCAAACGTTTGGCGGTCAGAGGAGATGGCGCGGGGAATTTAATTTCCAGCGTGTACTCATCAATCGCGGTCAACACGGGCAGGACACCACCAATGGCGGGCAATTCGGAAGGAACGCCAGTGGAGTGCTCGGGTTCCAACACCATTTCTTCCCACCAGTACAGCACGTCGGCGGTGGTGCAGGGACTGCCGTCAGACCATTTGAGGCCTTTGCGGAAGTTGAACGTCCACACCGAGGTGTCGGCATTGGCGCTCCATGATTCAACATGGCCGGGTTCGACACCCAGACCATCATCCACCCAACGCAGGGGGGAGTGACCGTACATGCCTGCGGCCATACCGCCAGCATGCCACCAGTGGGCCATCTTCATGCGGCCGCCGAACTTACCGATGGTGTTGACCGGGGTCAGGACCAGGGGCACTTCGGGCAGACGCTCAGCAAGGGGAGGCAATTCGCCGCTGGCTACTTTTTCGGCCAACACCGGTGATTCTCCCGCTGCTTCGACGACTTCAGGTTCGGTCACATCTTCGGGCTGTGTTTCGTCTACAGGGGGAGCTACTACTTCCTCCTCTTTCTTACCACAGCTTGCGAGGATCACACCACCTGCCGTCAATGCGGATAGTCGCAAAAATGAACGACGATCCATTTTCTTTGTTTCTGACATTTGTATATTCCTCCTAAAAATTTTGGTGAAATCAGTGAATACAGATACATCGACAGATTTATCGAATGTATATAAACATGTAACTATAGTATCCAAGTTACATTTGCTTGTCAAGGAGAACACCGTCGCAATCTTTTAATTGGCGTTTATTCTTAATCGGATGACGAGTTTCTCAAGGAATCGATTGGCACAAGGATGCGCGTGTTTGCCAACCGGCCGGTTTCGCGGTAGTTAGCGCGCAAGGCATATAGCTGCCTGTTGGTCCAGCGTGCGCCGGCTGAATCCCACCCTGGGGGATCATACAGCAGGATGTAATCAAATTCCTGGTTGGCGAGTGATTTGATGAATGGGCTTTCATCCCAGATGCCCCCGGTCACCAGTTGTTTGTATTCAAACGGCTGAAAGGCGAGGTTTTGGCCGCCCAGTACAACCAGGCCCATGAATTCATCAGCTAACACCGGGTTTTCAGCCTGTTCTACCAGGGCTACCATTTGTGCAATTTCATCTTTTTCATTGCGTGCTCTTTCGACCGCCCATTTGGCGAAGTCGTTTTGCGTCCATGTGTGCATACTGTTGATCTGCAACATTAACAACAGCAGCAATGCCAGTTTGAGGAACCAGCGTTTGCCCAGCCATTGTTTGCCCTGCAAGGTCAGACCCGGCATGGCGATGATGGCGCCGGTTGTGAATGATAATGCCGCTGATAATTCAAAGAGATAATTGACATTGGAACCATCCTTGCCGATGGTGATCGCAGAGAGAACCGATGTCAATAGATAGGGTGCGCCAACCCACCATGTTTTTTGCTTCAGCCACACTGCTGACAGGAAATACAGGATGCTGCCGATGACTAATAAGGGCATGTTGGTTCTGATTTGATGCCAGTAATGGCGAACGGTGTCCCAGAAGAACGGATTTACATTGGCAGTGACAATGTTGAAGAAGAATCCACCGCCGCTGAGCAGGTTGAGCAGGGCGAAGAAGATGAGCGAAAAGCCGCCGGTCCAGACAGCCAGTTCAAAGGCGCGTTTCCATGGCTTGTGGCTGAGCAGCCATACGAAGGCGGCAAACGGTGCTGCCAGCCCATAGGATTGGCGCGAAAATACAGCGGCGGTGAGCAGGGCGGCTGTGATAACGAGGGATTTGCGTTGCTCTGGTTTGCGCACGATGACATACAGCGCTGCCCAGGAGAAGCCCAGGGCGACAGAATCGACGCGGACAAACCCGCTCCAATGGACGATGTAGGGGATGACGAACAACATCGCACCGCCGATGATGGCGGCCACGAAGTCTTTGGTGATGGCGTACAAACTGGCACCGATAAAATAGGCGGCTGCGACCAGCGCGATCAGGTTGATCACGCGGCCGTACCAGAACGCCGGCCCGAACAGCCACAAGAATGGCAGCTGGAGCAGGTGGTACATGGGCGGGTAGTTGCCGATGGTGTAAGGCGGCTGGCTGATGTCGTTAGGGTAGATGTTCTCAAACCGCGACAAACGCACAACCTGGTCCAATACAGGCCCTTCGCCATAATCTACATTGTAGGGGAAGCCGATCAGGGTGGTGATGTAATCCGCAAAGGTCCATGCAGCTCTGGCAAGCAAAAAGACGAGTAACGCCAGCGCCAGCCCGGTTAAAATGCGCGGTGCCCATGTGCGAATGCACTTCATTGTGTTCCTCCTGGTTGATGGTTTTGTTTGATTGATTGGGTGTAAGGTCGATTATACTAAATTTGTCTATGACGAATTTCTTCACAGAATCAGAAGCTCTGTATGTTGCATGAAGGATTATTTCAAACCGTGATGAGGAAAGAGAGAAAGCAATGGCCAGACCCTTAACGTGTGATGTGGCGGTGATTGGCGGCAGTTTTGCCGGGGTGGCGGCAGCTTTGGCGGCTGCTGAGAGCGGTGCTATAGTGATCTTGACGGAAGCATTGCCGTGGATCGGCGGGCAAGTTACCAGCCAGGGGGTGGCGCCATTGGATGAACACCGCCTGGTGGAAACAGTGCACGCCACCCGCAGGTACGAGGATTTCCGCAGCAAGGTGCGGGCTTTCTACCAGCAGCAATATGGCGCACCGGTAGTGATGGCAGATGGCAAACCTTTGAATCCGGGCAATGGCTGGGTCAGTGCGTTGTGTTTTGAGCCGGTGGTGGGGCTGCAGGTTCTGCAAGAGATGCTGGCGCTCCATATAGCGAGTGGGCGGCTGCAGGTGCTGTTGAATGCCGTGCCGATCGGTTGTGAGGGCGACCCAACACATATCACCGCTGTGAATGTAAAGACAGAAGACGGTATAGTTGCGATTCGTGCCCAGTATTTCCTCGATGCAACCGACACCGGTGAATTGCTGCCGCTGGCTGGATTGCGGTATGTCACCGGTGCGGAAGCGCAGGAAGACACCGACGAAGAATTCGCCAGCGCGGACGGCGCACATCCTGAACGCATCCAGAGTTTCACCTATTGTTTTGTGGTTGAGTTCTGTCCGGGTGAGAACCATGTGATCGAGAAACCCGCCGGTTATGAAGACAACCGCGATAAGCAGCCCTACAGCCTGACATTGTACGATCGCAGCGGGGTGGCAAAGCCGTTCCATTTCTTTAAGGC
>DSBE01000253.1 GCA_011053085.1 Chloroflexota bacterium | reverse complement strand
GGCATGCCTTGGTGACCAGCGGCTTGTTAGATGATCGTTATCAGACGCATATCTTGCTGCCGCTGCTGGCGCGCTCTGAGTTGTTGGGGTTGCTGTTGATCGAACATGAAAATGCCGATGCCTACAACAGCAGCACCATCCAGTTGCTGCAAGCTTATGCCTCGCAGGCGGCGGTGTCGCTGCATAATGCTTTCCTGTTTGAAGAAAGCGCCCAGCGCGCGCAAGATCTCAATATTGAGTCTGACCGTTTGGGAGAACTGAACGAATTTGCGCTGCAAATCGGCGGCCTCACCAACCTGGCACAAATTTACGACCTGGCGCTGCTGCACAGCGCGCGCATGATGGATGCGCCGGTGGTGGCGATCATCCAGGTCAGCCGCTTCGATCACCTGATGCTGGTGGCGCAGCAGCCGGAATATGCCCTGTCTTTCACCGAAGACCTGTCTGATATTCCTCTGTTGACCGGGCTGCGCCAGAGCCGCGCTGATTATTACATCCCGGACACCGACGTGCGCGATGATCTGGGTGTGCTGGCAGATAATTACCTTGACCCATTGGGGACACGGTCGTTGCTGATCGTGCCGATGGTGGTTTCTTCGCAATTCTGGGGCTGGATCTGGGTGCAATCGCCGCAGGTGAATGCCTTTGATGCCTCCGCAATGGATATTGCGCGCGCACTTGCCAACCATATTGCCATTTCGATTGTGAACGCTACCAACTTCTTCGAAACACGCACCATGCGTGAGTCGCTGGAAAAACTGGTAGCTGAGCGCACCAATGAATTGGAGCGCGGCCTGGCGCAATATGAAATGCTTAATAACAACCTGCAGGCCATCCTCAGCTCCATGGCAGATGGTGTGTTGGTGGTCAACGAAACTGGCAAGGTGGTGTTGACCAACCCGGCAGCAGTGCGTGTGCTGCATTTAGAGTCTTCACTGCTGGTGGGCACCATGCTGGATGAAATTTTTGATCGGTTCCACAGCGGGCAGCTGCTGACATGGTATCAAAACCTGATGCGCTGGGCAGCCGATGATACCAGCAATGAGTTCGACCAGGGTATCATTTCTCAGCGTATTGAGCGCGAAAGCGGCCAGGTGTTGTTTATTCAGGGCGCTGCTGTGGTGCGTGAAGGCGCCTTCCTCGGTTCGGTCATCATCCTGCGCGACATCACCGCCGAAGCCATGGCAGAACGGCTGAAATCGGAATTTGTCACCAATGTGAGCCATGAACTGCGCACGCCGATCACATCGATCAAAGGCGCGGTGGAAGTCGTGCTGGGCAAGATGACCGGCTCCCTGAACACCCAGCAGGAAATGTTCATGAACATGGCGAGTAAGAACTGCGACCGTCTGCAGTTGTTGATCGATGACATTCTGGAAGTGTCGCAAATCGATGCCGGGCAAATGCAGCTGCAATATGGCATGGTGGATGTCGCCGGGCTGATTAATGCCACCGGAGAGGAATTCAGGGCGCGCAGCCGTCGTGAGAATCGCCCGATGGAAATTGTGGTGGACCTGCCGCAAGACCTGCCGCCGGTGCCGGCGGATGCCCAACGCATTCAGCAGGTGATCCAAAACCTGGTCAACAATGCTTATATGTACACCGAAGACCAGGGAACCATCACCTTGCGTGCGCGTCAGCGCGGTGATTATTTGCAGATGGATATCAGCGATACCGGCATCGGCATCCCGCCAGAAGCCGCCGGGCGCATTTTTGAACGTTTCTATCGCGGCGGTGATGAGCTGGTGATTTCCAGCGCCGGGCCAGGCCTGGGGTTATGGATCACGCGAACAATTGTTGAGATGCATGGTGGTGAGATCTGGTTTACCAGCAGCGGTGTGCCGGGCGAAGGTGCGACCTTCTCCTTCACCCTGCCGGTGCGCAAGGAGGAAATCGTTTATGGCTAAAATATTGATCGTTGAAGATGAAAAGGATATCCGCCAACTGGTGATCTACACCTTGCAATACGCCGGATACCAGGTGGTCGCCGGGGTGAATGGCGAGGAGGCGGTGGCACTGGCAAGGCAAGAGCGGCCTGATTTGATATTAATGGATGTGCGCATGCCGCGCATGGACGGTTATCAGGCGGCGCAGTTGATCAAAAACGATGAAGTAACACAGCATATCCCCATTGTTTTCTTGTCTGCCAAAGGGCAGGAGAGCGAAGTGGAGCATGGTTTTGAGGTGGGGGCGGAAGATTATTTGATTAAACCTTTTAACCCGACCGAGTTGATCGACCGCATACGTTCGGTCGTAGATGAGATTGGCGAAGGATAGAGCAATTCATGAGTGCGATTGTCTGCAATTCAGAGGTGGTACATTACGAAGTGCTTGGCAGGGGAAAACCGGTGGTGTTTTTGCACGGTTGGGCGGGCTCATGGCGTTACTGGGTGCCCACCATGCAGTCAATTGCCTACGGATTTCGCGCTTATGCCATTGACCTGTGGGGGTTCGGCGATACGGAAAAAGCCAATGCCTACTACAGCCTTGAAGACCAATCTGGCTTGCTGGAAGCCTTTTTGCGCGAACTGGGCATTTTGGGCAGGGTGGCGCTGGTGGGGCATGGATTGGGGGCGCTGGTGGCAATACATTACGCCATCAACCATCCCAACCAGGTGGCGCGCATGGTGCTTTCCAACTGCCCGTTGAACGGCGTTTACAGCAACCGTTTGCTGGCAGAATCACCGGTCAATCTGGTCGATTGGCTCATGCCGGAAAGTGAACACAAGGCTATGGTGCGCGCAGAGGCTGAAAAAGCGGATTCTTCCGCATTGACCCGGCCTTTGCTGGAATTTCAATCACTGGAATTACATGAGAACTTTTTTGAGAGCGAAATTAACACGCTGCTGTTGTATGGCGGGCATGATCCGCTGGTGCCGCCGCCCGCAGAATTACTGGAGGAAGAATACCCGTTGTGTATGCAGCCATTTATCTTTGAGAACAGCGGCCACTTCCCCATGCTGGAAGATGATAACCAGTTCAACCGCCTGCTGCGCGAATTTTTGGAGATGGAGCGTGACGCCAGCCCGCGTTCTCTTGAACTGAAGTCACAGTGGAAGCGCCGCGTACGTTGAGCGGTTCAGGGGTTGCCAATAATGAGGGTGGGAGTTAGCAGAAAACCAATTGCGACCATTGCGCTGGCAGATGCGTAGTTAATGGTGGATTTGGCAGCGCAACCGGCGGGCGCCTATGTTGGTGCTGCCCTGCCGTTTAGCTGTCTGTCAAATATCGGTATAATAAGAAAGAAGAAATTGCGGAGAAAACTATGAAGAAAACGACTCTTTTTATCGGCATTATCCTGGTTTTGTTGGGCGTTCTGCTGGCAGCCATGCAGCTGTATCCGGCGCTGAATGACTATATCCAGTGGCCTATGATTCTGATCGGTTTGGGGCTGTTGTTCCTGGCGGGGATGGCGATTGATGGTAACGGTGATTTGGCGATTCCGGGTCTGGTGAACGCCGGACTGGGCGGCATCTTCCTGTACCAGATGATCAACAATGACTGGGAAAGCTGGTCGTATGTCTGGACCCTGATTCCGGGTTTTGTCGGGCTGGGCATCTTGCTGGCCAATCTTGTCAACCGTGAACGCGTTGACCGCGGCGGCATCATCCTGGTATTTGCCAGCGGCGTGGGCTTTACTGCCTTCTATGCCGCCTACCATTATGAAAATGTCTCTTTAGAAATGTTGTGGC
This sequence comes from Chloroflexota bacterium, assembly GCA_011053085.1. Classification (GTDB taxonomy): domain Bacteria; phylum Chloroflexota; class Anaerolineae; order Anaerolineales; family Anaerolineaceae; genus SpSt-1165. The sequence continues at coordinate 4,133 of DSBE01000253.1, read as the reverse complement.
CGCTTGCGCTGATCCTGGTGGGTGTCATCGTTGTGGTGCAGGCGCTCTCACGCAATCGTGCGAACGTTGAGGATGATTAAATCCTATGCCAACCTCAGACCTGGAGCAGCGAGAATATCGTCCTATCAAGAACGTTCGCCATGTCGTCATGAACGACATCGGGCGGCTGGTGGTAAGCCAGGCGAATGAAGAATCGCTGATGGTGGAATCTGACCGCCATATGCTGCCCAATATTCAGACTGAAATGATTGGCGACCGCCTCGAATTAGGCATGAGCCGCAGTTGGAGCGAACGCATTGCCAACAGCTTCACCCTGCGTCATGTCACCTATTATCTGACAATCCGCGAGTTGGAATCGATTGAGCTCAAAGGCATTTCCAACCTTGAGATGGGCCCTTACCAGGGCAAGATGCTTGAGGTCAGCACGCGCGGACATATCACGGTCAAGATCGAAGAGCTGGCGGTGAAGAAATTCAGCGGGCGTTTCCACTGGTCAAGTAATGTCACCGTGAGCGGCAGCGCTGTGCAGCAGGAAATTGTGCTGAGCGGTTCCAGTAAATACCGTGCGCTTGATTTGGCGAGTCAGCAGGCGAGCTTCCTGCTGTCGGACAAAAGCATTGCCGAGGTGCAGGTCGAAAACAAGATCGTGGTGGAATCCAGCGGCGAAAGTTTCCTGCAATACAAAGGCAATCCGCGCCTGGTGACAAAAAACCGTGATGCCAGCTCGATTCAGCGCCGCACGTTTTGAGTTTGCATGCCTTCTTTAAAAGAACAACCAACACTCAACGATTTTCAACAGTATGTACATGCGCTTGAAGAAGAGCGCGGGTTCACTGAACAGACGGTGTTAATGAAGTGCCTGTTGATGGGCGAAGAAGTGGGTGAATTGTTCCGCGCCATCCGCAAGCAGGAACATATCAAGATGGACAAAAACGGCACCCAGGTAGGTGCCATTGATGAAGAGCTGGTGGATATTTTCATTTATTTGTGCGCCATCGCCAATCGCTATGACATTGACCTCGAAGAGGCTTTCCGCCAGAAAGAGATCAAGAACAGCCAGCGCCGCTGGGAGTAGCGTTTACAGGTCAGTCCTGGGGACGGCTCACAAAGGTCAGCTGTCCGCTGTCCTGGGTTTCAATTACCAGCTGGTTGCCGCTGATGTTGAAGGTAGCCGCATTTGACAGTGCGTTAAGGAAGTTTGATTCCTGGTCCATCACGCCTTCGGGTTCCATGCAATACATCATGGTGGAGACCAGAGCGCCAAATGTGATCTGGTTGCCACTGACTTGATAATTTCCGCCGGTAGAGTTGCAGCTGCTGTTACCGCCGACGCTGTTTTCGTCAAAGATCAGGTAAGGTTCTGTGCCTTCGATCACCGGCGTGCCGTTGATGGCGGTCAAGCTCCAGGCGGTGCCTGCCAGCGGGTTGCCGCCAGCACAGCCCTGCAGCGCAAACAGCCCCACCAGCACCAGCAGGCCGAAGATAGCGAAAAAGAAAAAGCGTTCTTTCATGGTTATGGTTTCCTTTTGTTCATCGTTTACATTCATAACAAAGACGTCCCTCCTGATGGTTTGGTTCCCTGATTGATTTGAGAAAGTAAGCATTTTTGTGCAAGCGGTGTGCCAGAAAGTGATGGGGGAGAGGCCGCTCATTTTGTCATCTACGAAAGTGAACAAGTGTAGCTTGTTCCGTGAAGGATCCCACCGTGCCTGACATATCACAACCACCGACGAACGAACGTGTTTAATTGTTTCGATTCCTCCGTTGCAGATGGCTGCGCCATCCTCCAGTCGGAAAGACAACTTAAGCAAGATCGATACGGAGTTTATCCTCGTAAACTCCGTATCTGCTTTCAACATAGACACCCGGTTTACGAGAATAAACCAGGTGTCGAAAAGACAAGATCACACCTTTGTGACCTGGCTGTCATCCCGACCAAGAACCAGCAAAGCTGGTTTGCGCGGAGGGATCGAAACCGCCAGACATTATCAATGCGCCTGACGAACGAACGGGTTTACTTGTTTCGATTCCTCCATTGCAGATGGCCGCGCCATCCTCCAGTCGGAAAGACAGGGCCAATTTGGGTGTGTCATCTTGAGCATGAGAGCCGTAATCCAACCATCCTCAAATCATAGGGCTGTCATACCGCCAACTATGCTACAATTCATGCCATATGGAAACAGCAAAGATATTACTGGCTTCAGGCTCGCCGCGCCGGCAGGAAATGCTGGCATGGACCGGCTGGGACTATCGCGTGCAGGCGGCGGACATCGACGAAACCCGCCAACCCGGTGAAGAACCGCTGGCATTCGTGCGGCGACTGGCGCGTGAAAAAGCTGCTGCAGCGCTTGGTTTCGCCCAACCAGATGAGTTGATTTTGGCGTGCGACACCATTGTCACCATGAACGGCGATCTGTATGAAAAACCCGCTGATGCGCAGGACGCACGGGAGATGCTGCAGGCGTTGCGTGGGCGTGAGCATTATGTCGGCACCGCCATCACCCTGCTGGCAGCCGGCAGCGGCCAATGCGAATCGGATGTGTGTCTTACCCCGGTGCGCATGCGCGGCTACAGCGACGCAGAGATCGATGCTTACATCGCCACTGGCGACCCGTTTGACAAAGCCGGTGCCTATGGCATCCAACACCGCGGGTTTCACCCGGCTGAAGATTTCAGTAGTTGTTTTGCCAGTGTAATGGGGCTGCCGCTGTGCCATGTGGTCAGGGCGGCGCGCAAATTCGGGCTGCCAGAGGCGCAGGAAACCCCCACCAACTGTCAATTAAACCTTTCTTATGTATGCCCCGTGTATCGTGACATCCTTTAAGGTATAAATAAGCTATGAAAAATCGCTTGCTTTCTGTTCTATTGCTGGTTGCCATCCTGGTGGCTGCCTGCCAGAGTGTGACACCTACCCCCGAAATTATCGTGGAAGATACCCCCACGGCGCAGCCGCTGCCAACAGCAGAAATCCAGGTGACTTCGGTGCCTGACGCTGAAGCCGCGGTGGAGGCGTTCCTCACTGCCTGGAGCGAATTCCGCTACGCGGAGATGCATGACATGCTCACTGCACTGGCGAAAGACGCCAATCCGCTGGAAGATTTCACACAGCGTTACACCAACGTATCACTGGCGATGGCGCTGACGGATATCGATTACCAGATCTTTTCGGTGATGACCACCACTTCCTCGGCGCAGATCGTTTACCGCGTGACGATGGCAAGCAATCTGATTGAGCAATATACCACCGGCGACATGCTTATGAACCTGGTGCTGGAAGACGGTGAGTGGAAAATCGAATGGCATGACGGTTTGATCATGCCGCAGCTACGCGGTGGTAACAGGTTGATGGCGGACGTGTCTGTGCCAGCGCGCGGAGATATCTACGGTGCTAACGGCGAGATCTTTGCTGCCCAGACCAAGGCATATGCCATCGGTATACAGCCCGACCGTATCCAAAATGAGGGCAGCATGCTGTCAGAGCTATCGCGCATTTTCGGTATGCCTACTGCCGATATCCAACAATTGTTTGAATATGCCCGCGGCACCGACTGGTATGTGGCGGTGGGCGACGCGCCTGCCGAGAAGGTTGACCAGCGCCTGACACAGATCTATGCGGCGGGGGGGGTATGGCTGAACGAGTTCACCGCGCGCTATTATTATGCCGGTGAATCCGCCGCCCAGGTAATCGGCTATGTGCAGCCGATCCCGCAGGAAAGCCTGGATGATTACCGCGCACAGGGTTATGTCGGCAGCGAGGTAGTGGGTATGTCCGGCATTGAGAAGGGCAGTGAAGTGCAGCTGCGCGGGCAGCGCGGAGCAGATTTGTATGTGGTCAACCCGGACGGACAGGTCATTGACCGCCTGGGCCATACTGATTCATACCCCGCGCTATCGGTGACCACCACGCTGGATTTTGATTTTCAGGAAGCGGTGCAGCGCGCGATGAGCGGCAAAACCGGCGCCATTGTGGTGCTGGAACGCGACACCGGGCGTGTGCTGGCGATGGCTTCATCGCCGACCTTCAACCCCAACCTGTTTAATGCTGATAACGTCAACCGCAATTACCAGCTGAATCAGATGCTGTCGAACCCTGACCGCCCGACCATCAACCGTGCCACCCAATCCAGCTATCC
>DSBE01000257.1 GCA_011053085.1 Chloroflexota bacterium | reverse complement strand
GTCAAAAATGTCCACCCCTCGCAGGATACCATTGACCAGATCCTCCGGTGAGCCCACGCCCATCAAATAGCGCGGTTTGTCTTTCGGCAGAATCTCATTCACCTGGTCAAGCACGGTATTCATCTCTTCTTTGGTCTCGCCTACCGACAAACCACCGATGGCGATACCGGGTGTATCCAGCGCAGCGATCGCCCGGCAGGATTCCTCCCTCAAATCCGGGAAAATTCCGCCCTGCACGATGCCGAACAAAGCCTGGTCATCGCGTTTCTTGGCTTCCTGACAGCGCTGCGCCCAGCGGTGTGTGCGCTCCATGGCGGCTTTTGAATAAGCATGGTCATACGGTTCAGCGCATTCATCAAACGCCATGATGATGTCCGCCCCTAATTTCTCCTGAATCTCAATCGAACTTTCGGGTGTCAGACGCTTCATGGAGCCATCCAGATACGAACGGAAGGTGACCCCGTCTTCATCCACCTTGCGCAATTTCGCCAGCGAAAACACCTGAAAACCGCCTGAGTCTGTCAGCATGGGGCCGTGCCATTGCATGAATTCATGCAAGCCCCCCATCTCCGCCACCAGGTCTTCACCCGGACGAATGTGCAGATGGTAGGTGTTGGCAAGCACCAAATTCGCACCGACGTCTTCGAGTTGGGCGGGCGTCACGCCACCTTTCATGGCGGCCTGGGTGCCGACCGGCGCAAAGATCGGGGTCACCACATCACCATGGGGGGTAGAAAACCTGCCAGCGCGCGCCTGCCCGCTGGCTGCTTCTATTTGAAACTGAAACCACTGTTGTTTTTCGCTCAAAACTGTCGCTTATCCTGTTCTACAAAGGCCCACTCATTATACCTGACAGGCGCAGCCATCTCACTTACGACTGCACAACAATCAGGCATATTTTCCCCGACACAACGCCCAATACTCGCAGAATTTTTCGCTGCAAGCCCAGTCACTGGTGGGATTCTCGAAGAATACCCCGGCTTCAATACCGCGCCAGACATTGCGGATCATCGCAAACAGCCAGTCCTTTTGCTGCGGTCGAAACCTCGAACGCAGGTTTTGGAACTGGTATTTGCCCTTGGTCAATACATAATGGTTAAATGACCATTCCGGCAGAGCATGCCCTTCCTGTTCCAAAGCAGCCAGATAAAACAGCGGTTGAATCTCCTGTCCTGCCTTGCTTTCACTCCAGCGGTTTTGCGATGTTTTAAAATCACCCGGCAATTGATCTGCCGTGATGATGTCAATATAGCCGATCACCGGCAGGGGCACATCCTCTACCGCCAGCGTTACTTTCTTCTCAATCACGGGCTGGTCGTCTTCCATTGCAGGCTGGATGGTCTGTAATCCAGTGAGGATTTCCTCACTTTGCAGCATCTCCAACCCCTGCTGAAACAACGCCTGATCGGTTTCGGCGTCAAAATCAACCTCATCGTCCATGGATTTCTCCACCCAGCGAGCTTCCCAGATAGCGCCCAAATCACCGCCGCTGCGCAGATAATCCTCAATGGCGTTATGGATGGCGCCGCCGAAAGCCAATGCCTCACTGGCTCTGGTGGGAATTTTCTCAAGGTAGCGGAATTTCCATTTGCGCGGGCAGCGCTGGTACAGGCTGATACTGCTGTAAGAAAGATGATTGATCTCCATACTCGCTCCATTTCTACGAATGTCGGTTCATTGTAACAGAAGCCCTATTTTCATTTAGAAACTAGTATCTATTCAGCCATGAAAAAGGGTAGAATAAGGACTTATGACTACCTTACACGAGAAACCCACCGCTTCCTTCACCCTTGATCTCGAACCGATAGGTCTGCGGCTAACGGCAGCCGCTGACCTGACCATTCTGCAAGTCGTCCAGCAAGCCGGCGTACAGATCAATGCCGTGTGTGGCGGTGAAGGTTGGTGCGGTAAATGCAGAATCCAGCACATGGAGGGTGACCTTACAGCTATCACCGACACTGAAGCTGAGGCCCTTACTGCTCACGATATGGCGCAGGGTATGCGTCTTGCTTGCCAGACCAGTCTGCGCAGTGACGCCCGCCTTTACCTGCCGCCTGACTCGTTGACTACCGCCCAACGCCTGCAAATTGAAGGCGAAGATGGCCATATTGAGATTGATCCCCTCATCACCTGGTTTGACCTTTCGCTCACACCGCCCACCGTGCATGACCTGCGGTCGGATGCTACCCGTCTGCAAGACGCGCTGGCAGAGCTGGGCTGTGTCGGGGCTGAGATCCATTTCCCGCTTCTAACACGCTTATCGAACGATTTGCGTGAAAATGACTGGCGCATACGCGCAGTAGTTCGCCAAACCCGTGAAGTCATCGCCCTCCTGCCGCAGCATACCCCCGTATACGGGCTGGCGGTCGATATCGGTACCACCAAAATCGCCGGTTATCTCGTTGACCTGGAGAGCGGCGACATCCTCGCCAGAACCGGTATCACCAACCCTCAAATCCCCTACGGCGAAGATGTGGTCAGCCGTATTCAATTTGCTAATGAAAACACAGAAGGCGCAGACATCCTGCAGCAGCGACTGGTGGATGGTGTTAACAACCTTATCAGCCAGCTCTGCCAGCAGATAAATGCCACCCCTGCGCAGATCGTCGATTGTGTTTTCGTCGGCAACACCGCCATTCATCACTTGTTCCTGGGCATACCAGCCGCTCAATTGGCCCAGGCACCCTACGTCGCCTCGCTGAACGAAGCTATTGAACGTCGCTGCAACGATATGGGATTGTCGGCTGCCATCAGCGCCTATCTTTATATGCCACCTAATATCGCCGGCTTTGTTGGTGGTGACCATTCCGCCATGCTGTTGGCCACCGACATTGTCAGGCGGGCAGTTCAGGAACAGCAAACCATCGTAGCTGTCGATATCGGTACAAACACCGAGATCAGCCTGGTGCATGCAGGACGCTTGCTGAGCTGCTCCTGTGCCTCAGGCCCTGCCTTTGAAGGCGCTCACATCACCCACGGCATGCGCGCTATGCCGGGCGCTATCGAGCATGTCTTCATCGACCAACACCAACCCGCAGTGCAGACCATTGATGGGGCTGCACCCATCGGTATCTGCGGTTCCGGCATACTGGATGCCGTGGCGGAACTGAGTCGCATTGGTGTGATTGACCCCAACGGCCAGTTAAGAGCTGACGTTCCCGGAGTGACCTCAACCGGCACCCGCAACCGCCAATATCTGCTGGTGCCCGCAGAACAGAGCGGCAATGGCACCGACATCATCATCACCCGCAAAGACATTAACGAGATTCAACTGGCAAAAGGCGCCATCCGCGCAGGAGTCGAGGTACTGCTGCGGGAGTGCGGCATCAGCGAACAAGCCATCGACCGCTTTGTGGTGGCAGGCGCATTCGGCACCTACCTTGATCTGCAGAGTGCGGTTCAAATCGGCATGTTTCCACCATTGCCCCTGGAACGCTTCGAACAAGTCGGCAACGCTGCTGGCGTCGGTGCAAAATACCTGCTGCTCTCGCAGAACAAGCGCGTCCATGTCAACGATATCCTCAAGCAAGTGGAGTATGTGGAATTGACCGCCCACCCTGAGTTTTCAGACATCTATGTGGATGCCTTGCTTTTCCCCGAAAACCAACCATAACTAACAACACCAACCCTTTTCAACCTGCAATTAAGGAGTTTCCATGAATTCACAGGCATTAATAAAGGGACTATTCGCCAAACAGACCGTTGAGCGCGCCGCCCTGACCGGAAACCCCTGGCCTGAGACCTATGCCAAGTGGGTGCAGCAGGGCTACCCCACCCAAATGGTCGTAAAGCAGGCAGGTGAAAAGCGCTGGGATCCGGCAACAGGCAGAGAACTGGAAGTCACGCAAGCGAGCGAATATCCGCAACCAGTGCCCGCCTGGCAGCATTTCCAATACGACATGTCCCACACCTACGGTTTTTGGGATTACCACCCGCTGATCGATCACAAAGAGGTCATCGAAGAAACCGATGAGTGGGAGGTCTATGAAAACGGCTCGGGGGCCCACCTCAAGTATTGGAAACACAAAAGCGGCACCCCCGAACATATCGCCTTTAAAATGACAACCCGTGAGATATGGGAACAGGAATACCGCCCCCACATTATCGCCTGGGACCCCGCCCGCATTGATCTGCCGAAAGCTCGCGAAAATCACCAGCAAGCTACCGAGGCCGGCGTGTGGCGCTACTTCGGCCATGTGCACGTGTTTGAAGCCATGCGCTCCTCCATGGGCGATGTGACCCTGTATGAAAGCTTGCTGCTTGATCCTGATTGGATTCATGACTATTGCCGCGTTTATACGGATTTCTTCCTCGCCAGTTTTAAGTACCTGTTCGATCATGTCGGCTTGCCTGATGGTGTTTGGCTATACGAAGACCTGGGCTACAAAAACGGTTTGTTCGCTTCACCACGCACTTACCGTAATCTGATCTTCCCTTATTACAAGGAAATGATCGATTACCTCCATTCGCTGGGCCTGCCCGTCGTGCTCCACTCTTGCGGTTCAGTCGCCCAGGCGATGCACATGATCGTCGAGGTCGGTTTTGACGGCCTCAATCCCATTGAACGCAAAGCCGACGGCAATGATCCCTTTCTGTTCGCTGAAAAATACGGTGATGATCTGGTCTTCATTGGCGGTTTAGATGTGCGCGTCCTGGAAACCAACGACAAAGACACCATCCAGCGTGAGACCAAACATCTGCTTGAAGGCATGAAAGCCAGAAATGCCCGTTTCGTCTTCACCGAAGATCACTCGATCCCACCCACCGTTGACCTTGCCTCCTACCAGTGGATGCTGGATGCCTTCTGGCAGAACTGTCGATATTAAACATAATGGTTTGTTTCGTCTTTTTATGACTGAAAAACCTTCCCGAAAACACATTAGGCATACGTAAATATCATTCACTATTGTATTATTTGCAAAAAGATGTATAAATATATACAGTGAATAACGATATTGCGTTTAATTGCATCATACTTTACGGCAAGAAACGCAGCAGCCACGAGGAGTGACCTATGGAAACAAATCCCGCCCCATTCTCTGGACGCGTACTGACAGTGACCGCCTTTGAAGACCAGGTGGGCCGCATCGAAATAGTCGCCAAAGCGCTTGGCAATGAAAAACGCGTCAATATCTTGAATTTCATTGGCGCTGATGCCCGCTCTGTCGTCGACATCGCCGAAGCCCTTGACCTGCCTATCTCCACCGCCACCCAGCATATTAACTTGTTGGAGAAAGCGGGCCTTCTGCAATCTGAACTGCTGCCCGCCACCCGCGGATTGCAGCGCATGTGCAGCCGCATATATGACCAGTTCATGATTCAGTTCCCGGTGGACTTCAAACAAAAAGAAGACAATGTCGAAATCTCTATGCCAATAGGCTCCTACAGCGAGATCCACGCCACCCCCACCTGCGGTATCCTCGGTGAAATCGGCATCATCGGCCAGTTGGATGACCCGGCTTCATTCTTTGAACCTGAACGCATCTACGCCCAGATGATCTGGTTCCACCAGGGCTATGTCGAATATCTGTTCCCCAACCGTCTCCCCCGCAATATCCACCTCGATACCTTTGAGGTTAGTTTTGAAGCCTGTTCTGCCGCTCCGTTACACAATCTTGAATACCCCTCCGATATCACCGTTTGGATCAATGGCATTGAAATTGGCCGCTGGACAAGTCCTTCAGATTTCGGCGGAGAACGCGGCTTGCTGACGCCTGATTGGTGGGGCACGCAAAATTCACAGTATGGCCAGCATAAGGTGTGGAAAGTCGCCCGTGATGGTTCCTACATCGATGGCATGCGCGCCTCATCAATCAACATTGATGAATTGGGGTTGGCAAAAGGCGATGCCATCAAAGTGCGCATCGGCGTAAAACATGATGCCCACAATGTGCGCGGAGTCACCCTGTTTGGCCGCCGTTTCGGCAACTACCCGCAAGACATCACCATCAAGGCGCGTTTCGAACTGGAAAAAAAGTAAACACACCACTTTTCACCTTTGCGCAGTATCAAAATCACACCATCGTTTGATACAATCATCACAATAAGCTGATATAAGGAGCAAGCTCGATGAAGAACATCCATGATTTTGAGTTTTGGTTTGTGGTTGGCAGCCAGCACCTGTATGGCCCGAACGCCCTCGCCACTGTCAAAGAAAACGCCCTTCAGATGGTACAGGAATTAGCCACCGACCCCGCTTTCCCCTGCCAGATCAAATTCGGCGGGCTGGTCACCACCCTCGACGAAGTCACCAACGTGATGAATGACGCCAACCATGACCCGCACTGCGCCGGTGTCATCACCTGGATGCATACCTTTTCCCCTTCAAAAATGTGGATTCAGGGATTGAGCCTGCTCAACAAACCCTACTTGCATCTGAACACGCAATTCAACCGCCGCATCCCCTATGACACCATCGACATGGATTTCATGAACCTGCATCAATCCGCGCATGGCGACCGCGAGCATGGCTTCCTGAGCGCGCGCCTGCGCAAACCGCGTAAAATCATCGCCGGTTACTGGCGCGATGCTGCCATGCGCCAACGTATCGCTGATTGGATGCGCTCAGCGGTCGGTGTCGCGGTATCCCGCTCGCTCAAGGTCGCCCGATTCGGCGACAACATGCGTGAAGTTGCTGTCACCGAAGGCGATAAAGTTGAAGCACAACGCAAATTCGGCTGGAGTGTCAACACCTGGGGCGTGGGCGAATTCGTCGAACAGGTCAATGCGGTTACCGACCAGCAAATCGCCGTAAAAATGGGTGAATATAAAGACAAATACATTATCGCCACCGATCAGGTCGATGCCATCCGTTACCAGGCAAAGATGGAAACCGCGCTGGAAACTTTTCTCACCCAGGGCGGATTTGGTGCCTACACCGACACCTTCGAAGACCTGTATGGACTGGAGCAGCTGCCTGGTCTTGCCACCCAGAACCTGATGTCCAAAGGGTTCGGTTTTGGTGCTGAAGGCGACTGGAAATCGGCTGCCTTACTGCAAATCATGAAAACCATGGCGCAGGGGCTGGAGGCAGGTGTCACTTTCATGGAAGATTACACCTATGACCTGGAGCAGGGCAATGAATTGGTGTTGGGTGCACACATGCTCGAGATCTGCCCCAGCATCGCCGCGGACAAACCCCGCATCCATGTGGATGCACTTGGCATTGGCGGAAAAGCCGCCCCCGCCCGTCTCATCTTTGACGGTAAAGCCGGGCCCGCCATCCTGGTTACCATGATCGACCTCGGCAACCGCTTCCGCATGATCGTTCATGACATCGAAGCCTGTCAGCCGCTGTCGCCCATGCCCAACCTGCCGGTGGCGCGTGTGATGTGGAAACCCATGCCCGATCTCATCACCGGTTCTGAGGGCTGGATTTTGTCAGGCGGCGCCCACCACAGCATCTTCAGTTACGCTCTCGCCGCCGAACACTTGCGCGATTGGGCGGAAATGATGCAGATCGAGTTCATTCACATCAATGCCTCCACTTCGGTCAATTCACTGAAGCAGCAACTGATTACCAACGAAGTCTATTGGAAATTGCGCGAGTAAGCATTCTGGCAAACCAGAACGGTTCATCTCCTAATTACTGAAAAAATCCAAAAGCACCTATAAAAAGTTAACGTTTACCGAGTATAGCAAATTAAGTAATATCTATGAATAATCAATATGTTTGAAAGGATATCAATATGCAACCATTTACCCTCCCGCTTGGCGCTTCACCCAAAGATTTTACCCTGCCCGCCACCGACGGCAAGACCTACTCACTGCACGATTTCGATGATGCCAAATACCTGGTGATCTTTTTCACCTGCAACCACTGCCCCTTTGT
>DSBE01000073.1 GCA_011053085.1 Chloroflexota bacterium | reverse complement strand
TTTATTCCTCATGCAGCGCATCCGTGATGAAGCCCACCGTTTCGCCATCAGCGCCCACCGCCAGACTCGCAGCAAACAGGGCATCGCCTCGCGCCTGGACACCGTTCCCGGTATCGGGCCGGTACGGCGCAAAGCGCTGCTGCAAAAATTCGGCTCCATCGATGCCATCCGCAGTGCAACCGATGAAGAGCTGATGCAGGTCAGCGGAATCACCCAGGAAATCGCCCACAACCTCAAAGCCACGCTTGAATGATGGGCTTGTGATGGAATTCACGAACCCCTAAACAACCCTTAATCCGATTACCCACTTATATTAAGAAACATTCACAGAAATACCCCGCCTTTGTTACTATAATTAAGGTGTTATGCACTCGTCGCCAAAGCGGGGCATAACCCTTGATTCCAACCAAGTGTAGAGAAGAGACGCATGAGTTTTCGTGTTGCCACGCTGCAAACCTCAGACAACGTAACCATCCAATACCAGATCGGACAAAAGTGCGCCGAAGGCTCGCCCGCCATCTTCTTCTGCCATGGGGTGGGTGCCAATCATGACCAGTTTGCTGCCCAGCAATCTTTTGCCGATGATTATTGCGTGGTCACGCCAACCCTGCGCGGACATGGCAACTCTGGCTCACCTTCGGACATCACCGCAGATAGTCTGACCCTGCAACGCTTCGCCCTGGATATCCTGGAATTGGCGCAGCATCTGTCGATTGATGAGCTTCACTTTGTCGGCCATGGTTTCGGCGGGCTGATCGGGCTGGAAATTCTGCGGCAGCAGCCTGCGGCTTTATTGTCATTGTCGCTGTGCGGCGTTTCGCCCTGCCAGTGCTCCTTCACCCTGCCGCAATGGCTGCGTAATTTCACTTACAACCTGATGGGCTTTTCGCATCAGGAGCGAATCGTCAGCCAGATGATCACCCAACACGAAACCACCCAACGCGTCTATTATGAGATGTTAAAAATGACCGACAGGCAAACTTTGCGGCATATCCTGAAAAGCATCTCGCAGTATGATTACCTGGATGTGTTGAAGAAGAACCGGAAAATTCCGGTGCTGGTCATGCGTTCAGAGGGCGATGATCGCATCAACGATGCGCTAGACCCCTGTCTTGAGAAACTCAAAGGCCAGCGCAACATCGATATCATGCGTGTCAATTCCACCGGCCATATGATCAACATGGAAACGCCCGAATACTTCAACCAGATCCTGCACGCCTTTCTGTTGAAAGCGAAACTTAAAGACAGCAAGCCGCTTTCAGTACCGCCAGAGCTTCAACCGTAACCCACGGATTCATCCTGCGCTTTCTGACCCCACCCCAATCCACCGGTGAATAACCGGACTTGTTTGGGTTTAAGTGATAGTAGCGTTTTTCTGCTGGAAATCCGCCCTCTGGCAGTTGTTTTTGTTTGAGCATGGCAAGCGCTTTCTGGCAGCGGGGATCGTCCAGCCACCCGCCTTCTGCCATCACCTTCAAGCCGGTGAGAATATCATAATGCCAGTAGGAGGGATAACTGAGCAGAAGAAAATTATCGTTCATGACCGTCCCGTTGCTCAACCGCAGAAACATTTCACGTTTGAGGAACACCTCTTTGGCACGGTCGATGCATTCCTGCACCGTACCATCGGGGAAGCGGCGCTGATACTCGATCAAACCTCTGAGCGGGATCAAGGATTCATGGAAGGAGGAGGTGCTTGCATGCGGGTTCATGTCACAGTTCCAGCCCCCATCCGGCCACTGCCACCGTAGCAACGCCTGCGCCAGGTCATGAACACGTTCATTGGCGATGCCAAGCCGCAGATGAGAGAACAGGGCATTCCCCTCCTGCGAGGTGCAGCGACGCTGGCGGCCATCCACCATGCGTTTGCGAATCATAGCCTGGTGGCGGTCGCCGAACAGCCAAGCCAGCTGCCAATCACGCAGCGGCAGCAATCGCTGGTCACCCGGCGGATAAGGGAAATCCGCCAGAATAGCCAGCACCCAATGTCCCCCAAACCACTTGTCATAGGAGCCATCTTTTCGCTCACCAGCAACCTCAACCTTTTCTAGCAGTAACGACACCAGCTCAGAGCGCATAAACTCCTGCTGTAATAATGCTCTATCTGCCACCGCATCTTCAGCAATCAGGCCATATGCCAGCAGTTTCAATCGCAGCCCGGCTTCTCCTGACTCCCAAAGCTCCTGAATTACTTCTTGATTCGTCATCTCTCCTGCTCCTTAATTGGTACCCATGACCCGCCGCACAAATATTGTTATACTCTTAATAAGCATACGGTTTTTAACACCGATAATCAATCTGGTTTTTCAAGCAACACCTCAATAGAACAGGAGGTTTCTAATGGCCCAGTTGTTTGGTCCGATTCCCTCGCGCCGTCTCGGTCAGTCGCTGGGGATCGATCCGGTTCCCTCCAAAACCTGCAATTGGAATTGCATCTACTGCCAGTTGGGTAGAAGTACCCCCATGACCAACCAGCGCCAGCTTTTCTATCCAGTCGCAGACCTTACACGTGAAGTCCAACAATGGCTGTTATCACACCCCCAAACACCGCTGGATTGGATCACGCTGGTGGGCTCTGGGGAAACCACGCTGTATGCGGGTGTTGGCAGCCTGATCACTGCTTTGCAGTCAATCACAGAAATCCCCATCGCCGTCATCACCAACGGTTCTCTGCTGTATCTGCCAGAGGTTCGCCAGGAACTGCTGGTTGCTGATACCGTCATGCCCAGTTTTGATGCCGGCAACCCCGCCCTCTACCGCAAAATTAACCGCCCGCATCCGGATATCACTTTTGACCGCCTTAAGCAAGGACTTCTTTCCTTTCGCCAGTCATACCGCGGCAAATTGTGGGTGGAAGTCATGATGATCAAAGGCATGAATGACACGGAAGAAGCCCTGCGTGAGCTGGCTTTGCATCTCAATGAGATAGATCCCGATGAGATCCACCTGCTGCAACCCACCCGCCCCCCGGCTGAACCCTGGGTGCAACCCTCTGATGAGGAAGGGCTGCTGCGTGCATCCGCAATCCTGGGAGAGAAAGCGCGGGTCATCCATCCAGCTTTCGGGTCATTCGACCTTACCGCCTATACCACCCCGGCAGAGGCAATCCTCGCCATCATCACCCGTCACCCCATGAAAGAAACTGAATTGCTCGATACATTGCGGGATATATCTCCTGAAACATTGCAGGCCACCTTGGACAAGCTGAAGGAAAACCGCCAGGTACAGGTGATCGACCGCTTTGGCACCCGCTTTTGGACCGCTTCCTCTGCCAGATACCTGGATTGACTTGAGCAAAGCAGGCTGCTCTGTTAAATGTTACAATCAACATAACAAAAAAACCCAAATGTCACCAGCAGGAAGACACTTTGCGCAAGGGAGTACAGAATATGCAGAAATCACTTGTAATTGCGTTACCAATGGCAGGCTGGGGCACCCGCATGCGGCCCCATACCTGGAACAAACCCAAACAATTGTGCCGGCTGGCTGGCGCGACTACCCTCGATTATGTCATCAAGCAATTTGCCCCGTTGCATGAGCTGTTTGAGCTGGTCAGGTATGTCTTTATCATCTCCAGCCAGGATCACCACCAGCAGATCTATCGCCACATGCAGCGCCATTTTCCCGATCTGCAGGTCAGCTATGTTTTTCAGACCGAGATGAATGGGCAATCAGGCGCGATTAAGCTCTGCCAGGAACATCTCACCGGCCCTATGATCATGTCATTCCCTGACACGTTGATCGACACCGAGTTCACCAGCCTGGTGAATGATCCTGACACCGCGGTTGCCTGGGGGGTGTATGTCAATGAACCGCAGCATTACGGCATCGCCCACATAAATGATGAACATTGGATCGATCACATTGTGGAAAAACCGCAGAAATACATCGGCAATCTCGCCATGGTGGGTGCTTATTATTTTCCGTCCGGTGAGCAGTTCATTTCCGCTATTGACCGCCAGATGGAACGCGGGATCAAGAAAGACCCCAACGACTCCAAAGACCGTCTGACCCGCGAATACTATGTCGTGCCTGCCATCAACATCATGATCGCTGAGGACAATCTCAAAATGCGCGTCATTCAGGCGCCTGCCATGCACGATACTGGCCGGCCGGATGCCATGATCGCCACCAATCAATATATTTTGGAGAAATACTGGCGGGACCGTCAAGCCGAATTCACACGGCGATTTGAACATCATGTCATTATCAATCCGCCGGTCGCCATTGGAGACGGCGTGCAAATCAAAAATTCAATCATCGGGCCTAACGTCAGCATCGCGGACAATACCTTCATCGATGATGCGGAAATCTCAGACAGCATCATCGGCAGCAAATGCCAAATCGAACAAGTGCGCATGAAAAATTCACTGATCGGCGATGATGTGACCGTCATCGACACGCGCACCTGCTGCCGCCAGCTGAATTTAGGAGACGATTCCTCTCTGACCATTGAAAGCCCTGGTGAAAAAAATAAAAAAGCCATCGTCACCTGCCATTCATCAGCCACCTATGCTGAGCGGCCAGTTGCCTTTGAATGGGGCGGCAAACGCCTCGAAATTGATGCCATCCTCAGCCGCTGGCGCACCCAATTCGGGCGCGGTTTCCGCGTACGCACCAAAGATGACCGTCAATTCACCCTGTTCTATGACGAAGGTGAAGATGATTGGCTTATCGAAGTGTTTGCTGACAGGCCTTAGTATTCGCTTTTTCATTGGTATTAGCCCTCCCGCCAATATCAACTATAATCAACATACACAATGGTTGAAGGAGTTGCCATGCACTACGAGAAGTACATTTCCGATCGCGTTTTGGGGTTGCAGCCTTCCGGTATCCGCCGCTTTTTTGATTTAGCTGCCCAGATGGCTGATGTTCTTTCCTTAAGCGTGGGGGAACCTGATTTCGATACCCCCCTGCCCATCATCCAGGCGGGCATTGAGTCATTGCACAACAAAGAAACACATTATACCGGTAACGCCGGCCGGCCTGAACTGCGCGAAGCAATTGCCATTCATCTGGAGAAACTGTACGGCGTGCAATACGACCCGCTAAAGGAAATTTTCCTGACCGTAGGCGGTTCGGAAGGCCTCTACCTGGCGATGCAAGCCCTGCTTAACCCCGGTGACGAAATCATCATCCCCACCCCCTGCTTTGTCAGTTACCAGGGTGATGCGTTCCTCTCGGGCGGGACCGTCATTGAAGTGCCCTGTAAACTGGAAAATGACTTCGACCTTGACCCGCAAGCTGTGGCAGCCGCCATCACGCCAAAAACCAAAGCCATCTTGCTGGGCTTCCCCTGCAACCCCACCGGGGCAGTCGCCTCGAAAGAAACAATGCAGGAAATTGTCCGCCTGGCAGAAGAACACGACCTGATCATCTTATCGGACGAAATGTATGACCAGATTGTCTACGACGGTGAGCATGTATGTGTGCCTGCCCTGCCGGGTGCCTGGGATCGCACGGTTTTGCTGGGGGGGTTTTCGAAGAACTACGCCATGACCGGCTGGCGCATCGGCTATATCTGTGGGCCGGCACCGTTGGTGCAGAAAATGCTCGCCATCCATCAATACCTGATCATGTGCGTCAACACCACCGCGCAGGATGCCTCCATCCAGGCACTGCGCATCGGGCAGGAATATGTGCGGGAAATGACCGAAGAATACCAGCGGCGCCGTGACTACATCCACCAGCGCCTGACCGCCATGGGCCTGCCGGTGTCAAAGCCGCGCGGTGCCTTCTACATTTTCCCAAGCATCGCCCACACCGGGTTGACCTCGCTGGAATTTGCGGAGCAGTTCTTACAGGCGGAAAAGGTCGCCATTGTGCCGGGTTCCGCCTTTGGTGAAGGCGGTGAAGGCTTTTTGCGTATCTGTTATGCCGCCAGCATGGAGAAAATAACCGAAGCCATGAATCGTATGGAGCGGTTTCTGGAGCAGTTAGCGACGAACAAACAGGAGGAGTGATGACTGACAAAACCGTACGCTTCGCCGTGATCGGCATTAACCATGGGCATATCTACGGGCAGACAGACCTGATGTTGCGCGCTGGCGCAAAACTGGTCAGTGTTTTTTCACCCGAGAAAGAATTGCTGCCCCCCTACATCGAAAAATTTCCCGATGTAAAGATCGCCCAATCAGAAGCCGAGATCCTTGAAGATGAAACCATCGACCTCATTGTCAGTGCCGCCGCCAATGCTGACCGCGCGCCGCTTGGCATGCGCGTCATGCAGCACGGCAAAGACTTCATGAGCGACAAACCCGGCGTCACCTCACTCAGTATGCTGGCAGAAATTCGCAGGGTGCAGGCAGAAACAGGGCAAATTTATAGCATCTGTTACTCGGAGCACTTGGAACAGCCTGCCACGGTGCGTGCCGGCGAACTGGTGCATAGCGGTGCGGTCGGTGATGTGATCGAAACCATCGGCCTGGGGCCGCACCGCACCAACCTGCCCTCCCGACCGGATTGGTACTTCCAACGCGCGCGCTATGGCGGCATCATCACCGACATCGGCTCGCACCAGATGGAGCAGTTTCTGTTCTTCTCCGGCGCCAAGGATGCTGAGATCCTGCAGTCACAGGTCGGCAACTTCAAACACCCGCAATTCCCTGAACTGGAAGACTACGGCGATGTACTCCTGCGCGCAGATACCGGCGTTACCGGATATGTACGTGTTGATTGGTACACCCCTGACGGCCTGGACAACTGGGGCGACGGACGCCTGTTCATCCTTGGCACCGAAGGCTACATCGAACTGCGCAAATACACCGATATCACCCGCCACAACGGCGGCAATCATCTCTATTATGTAAACAAGGAAGGAATGCACTACGAAAATTGTAACAATGTTGACTTGCCCTACGGCCGTCAACTGGTTTACGATATCATCAACCGCACAGAAACCGCCATGCCACAGGCACATTGCTTCAAAGCCATGGAACTGGCCCTCACTGCTGAAAAAATGGCGCTTCGGCGCGGCAACCTATCCCCTGATTGGGACCCCGCCTGGGATTAACCACAACGAGTAAACAAGAAAAAAGGAATAGCAACATGTCAGAATTAATTATCGCCCTGCAAATGTACACCATCCGTGAACACCTCAAGACCAAAGCAGATTTTATTGCCAGTGTCAAGAAAGTCGCCGAGATCGGTTATACCGCCATCGAATTGGCTGGTTTGCCGGCTGACCTGAGCGATGAGGAAGCGAAAGCCATCTGTGACGAACACGGCTTGAAGATCATTTCTGCCCATGTAGGAATGGACGCCTTCGACGCAGACTATGAAGGTACCGTGAACAGGCTCAAAACCTGGGGGGCTGACCTGGTCGCCATGCCGGTACCGCCCGCCTGGGTACGCGAAAGCGGCGATTACCTCAAATTCGCCCAACTGTCAGACGCGTTGGGCGCACGCCTGGCTGTCAATGGCATCACCCTTTCCTACCACAATCACAGCTTCGAATTCCAGAAATATGACGGCAAACTCGGCTTTGAAACCATCTATGACCACTCCAACCCCAATAACCTGAAAGCCCAGCTGGATGTGTGCTGGCTGCAGCGCGGTGGCGGGGCAGTCGTCAGCTATATCAACAAATTCGCCGGGCGCATGCCAACCATCCATTTCAAAGACTTTTCAATTGTTGACAATGATCTCTCTCTCGCCCCCGTTGGTGAAGGCAACCTCGATTGGAATAACATCATTGCCGCTTCCAAACAGTCGGGTGCCCACTATGCTATCGTTGAACAAGACGACACCCATGGTGATGCTTTCGGTGCGATCGCCAGTTCTTACACCTTCCTCAAATCCAAAGGCTTGAATTAGCTTTTTGTAACGCCAGAACACTGTTTCATCAAAATACCGCGCCTGAGGAAGATCATCACCTCAGGCGCTCCCAAAAAAGGAGTCCCTCATGACAAAACCCACTATTTCCATCAACTGCTACACCA
>DSBE01000349.1 GCA_011053085.1 Chloroflexota bacterium | reverse complement strand
TGGTAATAAGGTTTCTCTTCCACCTGCTTACCCTTGAATAGCTTCTCGAGCATCCCGGCTGTCCGCGCAAAGGTGGTGGAACAACCCAGGGTTTTCTTCGAGATCAACATGGTAAACCAGCTTAAAATGCCGATGCCTGCTCCCACCACATATGGTGACCAGCGCACTTCTGTCAACCAATTCATAAAAATACCTCCTGATATGATTCGTCAATTTACAAAAAGACAGGTCACGATTATTCGCGCCCTGCCTTTGTTATCAAATTATAGAACCTATGTATTAACAAAACGTCAGCAATATCAAAAAAGAATCACAGAATACTAAAGTCCTCGCAAAAACTGGAAGATCTTATCGCTGGAACCAGGCAGTCCTTCATGTCCGAAATCGGGGTAAAAAACCATCTCTTTTTCGCCGGTGATCTTGTTATAAGCGGCAAATTGTGAGGATGGCGGGCAGATGGTGTCCATTAAACCGATGAACCACAACACTTTCGCTTCGATGCGCGGCGCCAAATGCTGGATATCGATGTAGCCCAGTTTTTCAAATATCTGGTCTTCACGCTCATGGTTGGGATCATAGAACCGGAAGAAGGTTTTCAACTCTGCATAGGCATCCTTGGCCTGGTCCATTTCCCACACACGTTTGTAATCGCTCAAAAACGGGAAAACCGGTGCTGCCAGTTTAATACGCGGTTCCAATGACATACATGCCACTGTCAACGCACCGCCCTGCGATCCGCCGGTGGCGCCAACCCGCGCTGCATCAACCTCTGGCATCGCCATAACAACCTTCGCCAGTTGGGCTGTATCCAGAAATATCTGGCGGAAAAGCAGGTTTTCCGGCCTGCTGGCCAGTGCGTCATCCAGTCCGCGGATGATATGACCGCTGTGGGTATTACCGGTCACGCCGCCCGCATCCTGCGATGCCCCGCCCTGTCCGCGGCAGTCCAGGGCTGCCACGCTGAAGCCCTGCGAAACAAATGCTAACTTGTCCTGCCAATCACCGCTGTTTCCACTGTAACCGTGGAACATCAATACAGCCGGATGTGGCTCGTTCACCCCGGTCGGGCGCAGGTATTTGGCATGCACGCGCGCCCCCCCAACACCTGTAAAATACAGGTCGAAACATTCCGCGCCATCTGCCTGGAAGGCCGCCGGCACCAGTTCCACCTCATCATCCAAAGCGCGCATTTCAGCTAACGCGCTGTCCCAGAAGGCGTCAAAATCTGCCGGTTTGGGGTTGATCCCCTGGTACGTCTTAAGTTTCTCAAGCGAAAAATCAAAGGTTAATGGCATCGTATACTCCTTGGTTATTCCATAAATTCAGCGTCGATTTGATTGTACTCCAAACCAAAAGAACGCCAACCCCTATTTTTACTCTGCGATACACCCGCATCCTATACTCGATCTTTACCCGCCAGGCTTGTCGCCAGCGTGCCTAATCGGTATAATGGCCCCATAATGAATAACTTCGGTGGGTGGTTACCTCGAACCCGATTCTACAGGGATGGATTTCTCTGTAGAATGCATCAACGCACAAGCATGGGTATTTTCTGCCTGGCGTTGTTCGTGTTGCTTGTTGCGTTGTCAGCCTGTCAGGCGGCAGAAACAGCCCCAAGCCCAATACCCACCTCCGATGAGCCGCAGTCCCTGTCCATTGAGACGAAAGACACACCTGCACCCGAAACCACCCCAATACTCGACCCGGTACTGCCGAGTGACCATGACAGCCCTTCTCCCATACCTCTCCCCACAGAAATGATCGATTATGGCATTTTCTGGTCAACAGGTTTTGAAAGCGGCAACCTCAACGATTACTTTGAAAACCAAGGTGAGTTCATCCGTCAAAGTACCCTTGCCTCTTATGCCGTCGTGAATGATCCGGTTTTTAATGGCAGACACGCAGCCGCACTCACTATTGACACGCATTCCCTCGCCAGCGGCAGAGCCGCGGCAGCCTACCTTTTTTATTACAACAATCCCGATGCTGGCTGGTATTCAGCCTGGATTTTCATCCCCGAAGACACCCAACCGCTGTCATGGTGGAATATCTGGCAATGGAAATCCACCTACAACGGCAATTCTGACCAGAGTATACCCATGTGGATCCTCGATCTGACCGCCATCCCTGGCCGGGACGACCTGCAAATGAAGCTTGTCTTTCGGCCGGACAGCAATGCCCTCAAGCGCGCTTACGCCAACCCCTCCGCCACCATCAACAAAGGCGAATGGGTGCATATCTCCACCTATTACCAGAAATCCATGGATACGGATGGCATCGTGGCAGTGTGGCTCAATGGTGAGGAAGTCTATCGGGTGGAAAATGTGCAAACCACTGAGACCGACAACACCCTCTACTGGTCGATCAATCATTATTCTGAGACGATCCTCCCCCACCCAAGCACCATCTACATTGACGATGTCATCATCAGCAGCGAACGTATCGAACCGTCCTACCGCCTGCCGTAATGGCATGCTGAGATGAAAAAAGGGCTAGCGTGTGCCAACCCTTTATAAAAACCAATTTCCTGCTCAGATAAACAAAGTCGCGTTAGAATCATCAGAAGAGGCCACAAAGCTGGCGACGCCGACAATTTCAACGCCATCCAGCAGCTCTTCTTTCTTAATCCCCATTAAATCCATCGACATCTGGCAGGCCTGCAGGCGTACCCCGTTGGCCTGCGCCATTCGGATCATTTCAGGCAGTGCATCTATATTTTTCTTTTTCATGATGCCTTTGATCATGGCGGTACCAGCCCCCATCATGTGCATCTGTGAGAGAGTCAACTTTTTCGCCCCGTGCGGCATCATCCAGCCGAACATTCGCTCAATCAGATTCTTTTTCACTTTTACGGACTCTGATTTTCGCAGCACGTTCAATCCCCAGAAGGTGAAGAACATGGTCACCGGGTGTCCCATCGAAGCAGAGCCGTTGGCGATGATGAATGCCGCCAGCACCTTGTCAAGATCGCCAGAAAACACCACCATGGTCTTGCCGTCGCTGGGTGCAACGCTCAATGACCGTTCCGGCCGGGGTTGTCCCTTCTGAATCTGCGCTACAATCTTGTTCCCCTGTTGCTCGATCGACAGCAGCGTGTTGCCGGTTTTTTCCACCCAGGCGCGCGCATCATTCAGAAAACCGAAATCGGTGGCAGAAATATGGATAATGTCGCCTGGATTGGCTTCTTTCATGGTGTTATACAGTTTCATGATGGGTCCCGGGCACTGCAACCCGCAAGCATCCACGACTATTTCCTGTCTGTCTTCTGTCTTCATCATAGGAGGCACCTCTCTGATCTCTTCAGCCTTGTTGATTTCGGTATGTTCAAACACATCAAAATTGGATTGGGGTTCGGTCGCGTGCGAATAGGTCTTAAAGCCGCCAGTCAGGTTGCAAACCTTGAAGCCATGCTGGCGCAATATCTGTTCAGCAAAGTAACCGCGCTTGCCCACCTGGCAGAAAATAACAATGGTCTTGTCCTTTGGCAGTTCATGTATCCGTTCACGCAACTCTGTCCAGGGAATGTGCACCGAACCTTCGATGGTGCCCAATTCCACCTCAATTTCATCACGCACATCCAGCAACAGCGTGGTTTGCGGATCAAAGGACTGCATGTCATCCCACTCCACGAGGGTTGTTTCACCACGCAGTGCATTGGCGGCTGTGAAACCAATGATGTTGATCGGATCACGTGAAGAACCATACGGTGGGGCATAAGCCAGCTCCAGTTCCTCCAGGTCATAGACGGTCATCCCGCCATGAATGGCGGTGGCGATCACATCAATGCGTTTGTCGACACCTTCCAACCCGATGGCCTGGGCTCCCAATATCTTGCCGTCAAGCCCGAAATGCAATTTAATCGTCATGGGTGTGGCGCCCGGATAATACCCGGCATGATTAGACACATGCACCACAGCGCTTTTATAGTCAATACCTGCCTGCTTCAAGGCATGCGCATTCAATCCAGTGGATGCCACAGTAATGTCAAAAACCTTCACCACCGAGGTGCCGATCACCCCGCGGAATTCTGTGTTTTTGCCAGTGATATGGTCAGCGACTACTCGCCCCTGTTTGCTGGCGGGTCCAGCCAACGCTAACCCACCGCGCTGTTGGCTGATGCGGTTTAAAACCTCCGCCGCATCGCCAATGGCGTAGATATCAGGATCGTTGGTCTGCATGTGCTGGTTCGTTTTGACCGTGCCGCGCACGCCTAATTCTAATCCCGCCTCTTTGGCAAGGGCATTTTCGGGTCGTACGCCCACCGCCATGATAACCATATCCACCTGCACTTCTCTGCCACTCTGCAGGGTTACTGTCATACCTTGCTCATCTTCATGAATAGTAGACAAGCCATCCCCCAACGCCAGGCAGATATGTTTAAAATCAAGGTGATTGTGCACCATGGCAGCCATATCGGGATCAATCGGGGTCATCACCTGGCTCATCATTTCCACGATAGTGACCACCATCCCCAGATGGTGCAGATTTTCCGCCAGTTCAATGCCGATAAACCCCCCGCCGATCACCGCAGCACGGCGGGGTCGTTTTTCCTGTATATACTGTTTGATGCGGTCCATATCAGGCACGTTGCGCAGGCTGAACACCCCCGGCAGGTCAATACCCGGCAGCGGCGGCATGATCGGCGAAGCACCCGGAGACAGCACCAGTTTGTCATAAGATTCGCTGTAAAGCCTATCCTGCTGCCAATCTTTCACTGTTACGGTTTTCTGGTCCCGATTGATGGCAACCACCTCATGTTGAACCCTTGCCTCAACCCGAAACATGTCCTGAAATTCTTCAGGTTTCAGCAGCAGCAGGCTGTCACGTTCCGCAATCACCCCGCCGATATGGTAGGGTAAACCGCAGTTGGCAAAAGAGATGTGCTCACCTCGTTCCAGCAAAAGTATTTCTGCCTTTTCATCCATGCGCCGCAGCCGAGCTGCAGCACTGGCGCCACCCGCCACACCACCAACAATAACAACCTTCATGACATTCTCCTGATTATGATTTTTCTTGTGTCACCATGCGCCGCATATCATCCAGAATGGAAAGAATGTGCACATTGGTCAGTCGATACTTGATGGAAGTGCCTTGACGCTCGGTTTCCACCAGCCCACGCTCGCGCAGGATCGCCAGATGACGTGAAGCCGTTGACTGCGGTATGTCGAGTAACTCACTTATCTCGTTCACATACCTGCCTTCTGCGCCGATCACGAACAACATCAAAATGCGCACCGGCCCACGCAGGGCGTAGCAAATTTGATCGTGCATGCGCTCGATGTCTTCGCGTAATTGATCCAAATTGTGAGTGGTGTCTGGCTGTGGGTTTTCCATCCTGTTTTCATCCTTATATTCGGATATACGGATATAGTACACCCACTGCCTGCGTATGACAAGAGTTTGTGAAGTTTTTCACCAATTTTTAAGGAAACTTCACGAACAGATCGTCAAACCGCGCGCTTCACATTCCCCCGGCAGTACATTACTGACCCACATTGTTTCTAACGCCAACGTTGACCGCACCATCACCACCCGCGCACTTTCCGCAGGCAGGCCCGCCATCGCGGGAACAATGAAAGGCAACCCACCGACACACAGAATTGTATCAACACCTCAGTTAACGTAATCCCGCCGATGGTTATTGCATCCTTCACCTCACCGATTGTGTGAATTACGTTCGGCACTGACCCGTGGACGAAAATAGGCGGTTTCCTCACGGATATATTGCGTACCGGTTTGTCTGCTCATAGTATCGAGTGCTCCCGCCACCATTCGGTTCAATTTCGCCGGCGCACATTGCACCCGCCCATTAAGGATCAAGTCCACGCTCTGTCCCAAATGGTCAGGCAAAGAAGCCAGTAAACCATCACCATCCATAGCAACCAGGCTGCCTTTGTAGTGGATAGTCCCATCGGTCAGATAGACCTTCACGTGACCGACAGGCACATTTTCAACCCGAAGAGTTTCGGCAAAGCCATTTAAAAAGATGGTCATTGCCAGCGTGTTGTTTTCTCCAGTTAACCTGACAGATTCATCCAGCCAGGCCAGCTGCTGGCTGCCGCGATCGTAAACATCATAATCCACAGCGAATTCTACCGCATTCTCAGTTATCTCAGATTTTTCGATGGCACCCAGCCACCCTTCCATCCCTGTTCCCTGGCTGGCAGACATCAACAGGCATGATTTGCGCGGATAACGTTCACGAAAAGCCATCTCGACCTTTCCAGCATCTTCTTGCGAAAGCAAATCACACTTGTTCAGCACCACCAGTGGGGCTTCTTCAATCTGCTGCTCAAAGATATAAACCACCTCATCGGAAAATGGCAGATCCTCTCCTTGCAGCCACATTCTTAACAGCCGGATATCACAAAAAATAGAGAAGCTCGTGTCACCCTGCAGCGACCGCTGGAAATCCAACAGCGGCTTCATAACCGTTTCCGCCAGATCAACGCAAGAACCCACCGATTCTGCAAAAATCACATCCGGGTTGTTCTCCGCGATCAATCCCTGCAGCCGTTCCTCCAATTGGTCATAATTACAGCGGAAGCAGCCACCCGCCACTTCCGCCGTTGGAATGGAGGCAGTTCGAAAGAAGGCAGTATCCACCAGGTGCTTGCCCTTGTCGTTGGTCACCACAGCCACCGTTTTGCCCTGCGCCATCAATTGCTGCGCGGCACAGATAATGGCCGTCGTCTTCCCGCTCCCCAAAAAACCACCAACCAGATGCATGTCCATCGAAGCTCCTTGTTGCTAAATAAAACTATTATATCCATTCCGCTGACATCTGTCGAAATTGTAGCAGACTCATTGTGTATTCCTGATCATTATGTCGCTATAATCATACTATATTGTTCACCAAAAGGACCTGCCATGTCACAAATAAAGGTAACTACCTGGAATATTGAGCATCTCGTGCGCTTGATGCAACCGGTGCTGACTGTGAACCAGGCCAATCGACGCAACGCCATCATCCAGGAAATCAAAGACATTAATCCCGATGTGCTGTGCCTGGTGGAAGGTCCGCGCGGCGAAGAAGCCATTGATACCTTCGCGGCCGAATTCCTCAACAACCAGTGGCTGCCTGTCAAAGCCGCTGATGGTAAATACGCCACCAATGGCACCCAGTGGATCTGGTTTTTGGTGAAAAACCAGATCCACCCGATGGCATCCTTGCTGCCGGTCGATACCTGGGATGCATTCACCGCCAAAACCTGGGACGTGAATTACTGGGGCAGCTTTGAAACCGAGCGCCATCGCCATTACCGCCATCCGCAGGTCTTGATCCTCGATTGGCATGGGTTTCGCGTGGAATTCATCGGCCTGCACCTAAAATCAAAATTCGTCAACCAGGGCGCTTCCATGTGGAAAGTCGGCGGAGAAAAACGCGAAGAATTTATCCGCGGCGCGCTCAAAGCACGCATAAAAATGACCACAGAAGCCGCCAATGTGCGTAGCTATATCGCCGAGAAATTCACCCAGGTGGAAAAACCCGCCATCTTCCTGCTGGGCGATCTGAATGACGGCCCCGGGAAAGAATACTTTGAGCAAAAATATCTGTTTTTTGACCTGATGTCAAACATTCAAGGGGATGTTTTCGAGGCGCGCCAATACCTGAACCACGCCCTGTTTGATTTTCCTGAACACCTGCGCTGGACGGTGCAATTCAAAGATTTTGTGGCTGATGATGAAGCACAAGCCAACCAGGTACGGGACATCTTGCTCGATCATATCCTCTTCACCCAGGCACTTTGTGACGACAGCCTGCCCTGGCGCATAGACGCCAATGCTGGCATGGTGGAACATGAGATCCACGGACTGATCAACGCTCCGTTGAAAAAAAGCGAGCAAACCAGCGATCACAAACCTGTCTCTGTGTTAGTGACAGTGAAAGAATAGACCAGCTTACGGTCTTTTAATATGTCTGGAAACGGCAGGGTTAACGATTAACATCAACCCTGCATCAGATATTACCCTTTGCAGTTGCCAATAAAAAAATACGGATA
>DSBE01000065.1 GCA_011053085.1 Chloroflexota bacterium | reverse complement strand
TATTACGAGAATCGTCTGGTCTTTTTTCATGACACCCACGTTATTTGATAGATACACAAGCCATGAACGCACAGCATTCATGCCCTTTTTTATCTACCTCAAATTGCCAATCGAACTTAGGATATTCAAGCACATATATCATACCCATTTTGCCGAAATGTTTCAATACCTCCTGAACGCAATTGAAAACGTTTTCACCAATTTGTCGCTTTTATTAATAAAGTCTAATCGATAATTGCAATTTCGATAACTTCTGTGAGGGTACTATTTCCTGCCCAATCCACCGCTTCTGCCTGTAACGAATAGCTTCCCGGTGTCAAAGACAGGTAAGCGCTATAGGGAGCCTGCAGCCGTTCTTCTACCAAAGCCCCATCGATATACCATCGCACCGCGCCAATGCCGATGTTATCTTCTACCCGCACCTGAAACAAGTACTCTCCTCGTGTATTTGCCTTGATCTCGCCCAGGGTCTCCGCTGAGACCAGTGTCGCATCGGGCGGAATGTTGTCAATGGTCAGTTGCAGAATGGCTGTTTCGACCAGTTGCCCTGTTCGTTCAGTTACCAGGCGCACGGCATACAAACCTTCCAGCCCGGTTGTGTCCCATACCCCCAGGATGCCATCCTCTACCGGCTGCGTGCTTTCTGCTCCAATCTGGATCCACCGATCAGGGTTCAGCCCTTCACCTGCCTGCAAACGATATGATTGAAAATCATCTCCTGCTGCTGTGCCGCGAAATTCCACCAATCCGCTGGCATAACTGAAATTCTCAGGCGTGGTCAGCCGGGTGAACTCATATACTGGCAGTGCCTGGATGGTGTCATAATCATCCGGCGGCAGCGGCACGCCGTTCGCCTGTGCCCAGGCAAGTGCTTCGGGGGGAACGACCAAAAACACCTGCTCGTCAATTAATTCCAGGGGTGTGAAAACGGTTGCCAGCCGTCCCGTTTCACGGTTGATGGCAAACTGCTGATACAGGGCATCCAACCGGGACGGTTGATTGGCCTCGAGGAACACCTCGCTTGCCAACCGCTGGCAGGCAGTGGTCGGCAGCAATCCGGAAGGATCGCACACGGTCACATCCACCACACCGGCAGGACGGTTCCAACCTTCCACCGGCAGATCGCGCATGGCATACCGCATCAAGGCATGCCACACATTGGCAGAAGATGACATCCCCAACGGCCAATCTTCACGGCTGCCGATCCATACCCCGCCTAACACCTGGGGGGTGTAGCCAAGCGTCCAATGCTGCTGGTCTTCATAGCTGGATGCAACCATGGCAGCGACCGGGCGGCCGATGCTCAATGGGTTCGGATATCCAAATAGAGAGCGGCGGCTGATCTCGTCTGCCAGCATATCATGCACCAGATAGGCCAGTTCCTGCTCCACCACCGTGGTTGACTGCGCTGTTGTGCAGGCCAGAGGCAGGATTTGACCAAATACATTGCTCACACTCATCACCAGTCTGGGTGAAATTTGCTGTGAATTCTCCGCAACAGCGCTGCCTGCCTGTGTACCCAGATTGGCAAACACGCTGTATGCCCAACCAAGCTCGATCAATGAGACGTTGCCACCTTCAAACAAAAGTTGTACTGACGCCGGCGATTGCTGCAAAGAGTGCAGCCCTATCGTATCTGCCAGCCGCAACACATCACTCTCCCCCAACGCCAGCATCCATTCTGCCAACACCAGACGGTTGTTCTGCAAGATCGCCTGGCGTGAACGCATCGGCCCCTGATACTGCCAATCTTCCTCAAGATACTGCGCCAGTTGACGCGGATCATCACCCGGCAAGTCCCAGCGCAAAGTGGCAGGACTTTCACCGCGGCTGAATCCCGTCAGGGCGATCATCGGCGCAAGGCTGGTGCCGGGGTTTTGCGCCAGTGAAGCCTCTTCAAACCCGTCTGACCTGAGTTGATCGACCAGAGCCAGCACTTCTCCCGTGCGCGGGTCCATCAACATACCGCTGCCGAATGGTTCACCAGATGGATTCTGCGACCCCGGTGGCAGCGCCATTAAAAACCGCGCGGCCTCGCAGGTTTCCAGCACAGAGTAATCACCTTCGGTGATATCACCGGTCAAACGCCGCAATTGTTCCTGCAGCACACACTTCGTTTGCGCCTGCAAATTCGCATCCAGCGTGCTGACGATGGTATAACCACCCGGCAGCAACTGTTCCATGGGGATTTCTTGCGACACCTGCGCAATCACCAGCGCAGAGAAGGCATCAGGCTGTTCACTGGCGGGATCAATTTCTCGAAACGCAATCTCTTGTGTCAGCGCTTGCTGGTATTCTGCATCGCTGATAACTCCCTCAGCAGCCATCAGCGCAAGTAGAGCGTCTTTGTTTTCGAGCGCAGAAAGGGGTGCGTCCACTGGATTGAGCGCCGGCGATTGCTGCACCGCCGCCAGCAAAGCAGCCTCTGCCAGTGTCAACTCAGCCGCGCTTTTGCCGAAATAATAGTACGCCGCCTGTTGTGCCCCAAAAGTCTGTCGCCCATAACCGCTGCTATTCAAATAAAACGCCAGGGTATCCTCCTTGCCATATTCAAACAGCAGCGAAGCACTCTGCCACAGGCGCATCAAGCGGCTGCTCTCTTCACCGCGCAGTAAAACCCGCTCAACCACCTGTGCCGCAATGTTCTCCTCCTCCTGCCAGATCATAAGCAATCCGCTGCCCGACCAATAATTGGGGGTGACTGCCGCCACGGTTGCTTTACCCAACCAGGGAGAGAACTCATCATACGCCAGAAAAGCACGCGGAACCGCTTCCGGCCCAATCGTATGCAGAAGCACCTCGCCAGTGCGATCATAGATGCGTGTGGGCCTCAGCAGGATGCCGTTTTCGCCATCAAAATAAGCCGGAAGCACACTGACACTGCCAAAGCGGTCAGCCTCCCGTGCAAACAGGATACCACCCGCAACCCCCCCCGCCAACAAGGCGACCACCAGCAAGCCCGGTACAATCATCACCAAATTCGCGGTCGTTCTGCCCCCTTCTTTGCGCAAATTTGCCTGGCGTTGTTGGCGTTGCCGAACAATGCGGTAAAGGGAAAAGCCATTCATGGTGAAATGCGGCTCAATCGTCCGATTGCGTAGCGGTCACTGTGGGCGAGGCTGTCGCTGTCCGCGTCGGTGTTGTTGTAGGCGTGACACGCGGCAAACCCTCAGCCTGCATGGTGCTTAGCGCTGAGGGAGACGGTTTCAACACGTCAAGGGCATACTCCACCCACTCACCTTCCAGCAGTTCATAGGGCAGCCCCAGCAGTGCATCCATTTCACGTTCAGCCAATAGGCTATATCCCAACAAATCATAGCAGCGCCCGCGATTGTAATGAATGATGGCGACATCCTGGGGCGACCGTCCATGCGCCAACGCCTGGCTGTAGTAATGCAGCGCGCGACTGCATTCCCTCATGGCTGTGTGGCTGAGGCCTGTCCACAGGTTGTACTCATACGAACGGGAATCTTTGCGTACCACCTCGCGGAAATGAACAAGCGCTTCCTCATAGTTTCCTTGTGAGTAATGGAATCGCCCCAGCCAATAAATTGCCGCATTGTCCTCCGGGGCGATATCGAAAGCTTGTGCAAATGCTGCTTCAGCCTCTTCCACACGGTCGATCTCGCCAAAGCAGAACCCAAGCCACGCCCAGTAAAGGGCTTCTGCCTTGGGCTCATAGGTCAAATAGATGCGCAGCGGTTCCAACGCCTGGCTGTATTGCTCCTGCTGCATGAACAACTCACCCAAGCGGCGGTAGGTGTCAACGCGGGCGCCATCCGCCTGCTGAGCTTTCAAAGCATATTCCAGTTCTTTCTCCGGCTGCCCCAATTGTTCATACAACCGCATATACGCCAGCATCACGCGGCTGTCAGCAGGCAGTAATTTTTCCGCCTGTGCCAGGTAGGGCAAGGCGGTCTCATAGGCTTCAAGACGCACATAGAAATCTGCCAGCGCCAGCGAAATGTCCGGCATATTTTTGTCAAGGGAATAAGCAGTCAACAGGTATTCTTCTGCCAGGGGATAACTCTCTTCATCATCTGACAATACAATCACCTGAGCCAACCCCCAATACGCCGGCGCGAAGTCTTCCTTGATCGCCAGAGCCTGTTCAAAACTTTGCTGGGCTTGCTCCAATTTCGCCTGGTTCAGATAAGCCACCCCCAGATAATAATGCACATCATGCGCCTGCGGTTCTTCTTTCACCAATCCCACCAGGTTGCTTTCCATCGATTCCCAATCCTGGCGGGCATAAGCATACATGGCGCTGCGGTTGTATTCATACTGGCTGAAGGGAAGCACCACATACGGCGTCATGGTCGCCATCGGTGTGGCTGTTTTCGCAATCAGCGCTGCCAATGGTGTCTGCGCCGTCAGATCATCCAGGTTAAAGAACAGGTATTCATGCGGGCGGGCAGTCGCTGTTGGACTGGGGGTCGAAGTGCGCAGTTCGCCCAGCGAATAGGCCGGTCGGTTCAACCAGCTGCTGATACCCCAGCCGGCCAGCGCCAACAAACCCACCACCAGCAACACCCCCAACACCATCACCACCGGACGCCAAACCCCGGTCATCATCAGTTGTTGAAAATGGTTGTATTTTGGTACCGCCAGCGCGCTTTCCCAGTCCTGACGCTGCTGCGCGAAAGGAACACGGAATTTCTTGCGATAGGTGTCATCTCCCAAACTTGCCAGCGCGCGCTGGGCGATCTCTAAATTGGGGTCATACTTCAACGCCTGCTCCAGGCAGGCTTTGCGTTCTTTGTGCGTGTCCACCACCGCGCTAAGCCACAGCCACACTTCGGGGTTGTC
Source organism: Chloroflexota bacterium (assembly GCA_011053085.1). Lineage (GTDB taxonomy): Bacteria > Chloroflexota > Anaerolineae > Anaerolineales > Anaerolineaceae > SpSt-1165. The sequence goes on along the minus strand of DSBE01000065.1, from coordinate 3,225 downwards.
ACGATCTGTTTTCACCAGGCTGCTCAGCAGTACACGCGCACGTTGAAGATCACCATGGTGAATGGCGCTTTTTGCCTCACTTAATTGCCGTTCAGCCTTGGATGATGCCATACGCTTAGTTTAGCATAGCCAAAATAGATGAGCAAGACGCATACTCACCCCACTTGACGACCTTCAACCGTGATCAGGTGCACCGGTGTTTCTGGCAGCGAAAGCAATGCTTGCTTCAGGAATGGCGGCACCAGATTGTAGTCAGACAACTGCCCCAGCGGCACCCAACGGAAATGCAAGCGGAGGTCATCCTCCCAGCCTTCGGTGATATCATCGGCCTTCTCATTCAGCTCTACGAGGTAGTACAGGGCAAGTTCATGCACTTGCCTGCCATCTGCGCGTTCAAATAGATTTTCATGCATCCACAGCAACCGCTCCCCGTGGAATGTCAGACCTGCCTCCTCGAAAAGTTCTCGTTTCAACGCCTCCTGCGAGGTCTCCCACATCTCCACATTACCGCCTGGCAGCGACCAGTATTCGCTGCCTTCAAACTGGTGGATCAACGCACAACCATCTTGCAGCGCCACTGCCGCCACACGGTATTTGAAACGCATATTTCCGTTGCTCTCATTCGTCTTTTTCATTGTTTCTGGCACTCTTCAACAAATAATGATGTCTTTCCAACGGCATATTGCGCCTGCCGCGGCTCTGCCGATCCATATACACGTTGATAGCATGCGACAGGTGCGCACAGAACAACATCACCATAAAGTTAAAATACACATACAGCATCAAAGTCATGATGCTGCCCAGGGTGCCATAGATGAACTGGTATTGCACCAGCCCGGTCTGCACCATGTAACGGAAGACCTGGCTGGTCGCTTCCAGCGCGGTCATCGCCAGCAAAGCAGAGATCACAGCCGGAAGCCGCCGCACACTGACATTCGGCACCCATTTGTACAACCCGAAATACACCATGAAGCGCAGCGAAATCGGCAGCAACAGGAGCAGCCAATTCCATAGTGGCGACTGCAGCAGGTTCAAAAACGGCAAAATTTGGTTAATAATGCCTACCACGGTATTAACCATGGTGGATGACACCAACGCCAGCAACAAGATGCCGATGATTGCCAGGGCCACCATGCGGTTTTTCAGTGGTTGACGGGCTGCTTCGCGTGACCATGGCAGGTTAATATGGTAGACCAGGATATAAAACACAGTTGTTGCTGACCATAACAAACTGCCGATCGCCACCAAACCTATTACCCGGCTGCGTTCGAAAACGATGTTCAGATTTTCCATCACGAAATCAACCGCAAAAGGGATAAACTCCAAAATCCATCCCTCGACTACCAGTCGAACCTGCGCCGGGTCGACAAACCAGGAGCCGACCACGATCAATGCTATCATCAACGGAAAGATAGAAAATATGGTGTAATAGCCCAGGCTGGCAGCCGCCTGTGTAACGCGATTGTCATTAAATGACTGCATGCACATCACCATGATCTCGATGCCGCCGCGTGTCCAGCGGTTGAGTTTTTGGTAGAGTTTAGACAGCGTTTGATTTACACGCTTCATCAATGGTAATGTCTGGCGTTCATTCATCGCATTCACCTATGCATGACATGCCTATAATTGTACAGCCAAACAACCTGTGCGTCAGGCAAATCAAAACACAAATTTAAGTAAACCTTTAACTGGAAAACTTGCGGAAAAATGCGGAAAGTGTTAACATATAGAAGCTGAACGCTGGGGTGCCCCCCTCACTCCGGCGTTTGGCATTTAATAACCTGCAGTGGGGTTTTAAACAATTCTTTGATGCGGCTGCCAATCGTGCCTTCTGGTGTGATCTGCGTCACACGCACAGTTTCCAGGCCCTGCCAGCGCGCAAAATCCCACACACATACCCGCACCGCCTGCACAGCGTTTTCATCCCACTGATGCCCTTCTTCCAGATACAGAGCGATGATCTCGTATTCTTTCTCTTTACGCCAGGCTTTGCTGTCCATCCTGCCGATAAGTTTGCCATTGTGGAGAATCGGCAGCACGAAATACCCATAGGTGCGCTTGTTTTTGGGCACGTAACATTCAAGGCTGTAGGAGAAATCGAAGACCTGCTCCAGGCGGTCGCGATCGGTCATCAGCGGGTCGAACGGACACAACAGAGTGGTATGGCTTGCGATCAATTTGCCCGCTAATGCCGCCTCCAGTACGGGCATATTTTCGGGATGCAGATAAGCAGGCGCCTGCCAGTCTTCCACCTGCAGCGGCACCCATTCGCCTGTCTGTGACTCCTCCTCAAAACGCTTCTCAGGATAACTTTCGGCATTCAAATAAAAGAAATTATAGGCCCAGCGCGGCGTCGCCACCCCCAGGGCTTTGACCGCCTGTTCGATCAGACGCTGGTTGGCTTCCTCTGCGGAGAGCGCTTGCGCGTCATCCCAACCCGGCAGCACCCGCTCACGCAGGTCATAATAACGCCGGAATTTACGGCGGTAGGCTACCATCAATTCCATGCGCCACCACATATGCTGCATGACGTGCTTTTCAGGTTTGTTGCCGCCCCATGAATTGCGCCGCCAGCCCTCAGGCAGTTCACGTGCCGCAAAGTCCATGGAACACAGCGGGCCGTTTTCACGCAGAGCAGTCAGTACCACCTCTTTCAGATCCGGAAATTTGTCCTCCCTATCCGGTTCCCAGATACGGCTGGGACGTTCTCCCGCCAGGTTCAACCCGCGCATCACCGGGAACCACTCAATCGGCAGAAAAGACAGGGCATGCCCCCAGAATTCGAACAGTACCCCTTCTTCCAACAACGCATCCAGCCATTCGGTCGGATAGTCCCCCAGATGGCTCCACAGAATGAAATAGGGTGCGCGCGCTACCGCCTGCATCGTATCGATCTGCAAATAACCAATAGAGCGGATATAGTCCATAATGGCAGCTTTGTTGGCGGTTTTTTTGGGACTTTCAAGCAATCCCATCGTTTTGAGTTGTATCAGCTGCAGTTGGCGTTTGGTGATCTGAATTGGCTGCAAAGTACCTCGATGTCGTCTATGATATGAAGTGGGGATGGAGGGGCAAGGGCAGGCACACAATTTCCAACACTTTCAGGTCAACGAAATCTTGGGCATTCACCGGCTGTATAACCACCGCCGTGTCTGCCCCGCGTCCCGACACGCCGATGCTTAGCACGGCCTCATCGGTGCGCACCAATCCTGCGTCCGCTGCCCT
>DSBE01000418.1 GCA_011053085.1 Chloroflexota bacterium | reverse complement strand
GCCATCAGCCACACCCATCTTGCCCACGTCATGCAGAATGGCCCCGCGCCGCAGACTGTTCAAAGCATCCAGATCGGTGACGCCATACATCTGCGCCAGATGAATAGACATAGCGACCACTCGCTGTGAATGACCCTGGGTCTCCTGGTCACGCAGTTCAAGTGCACGCGCCCAGCCTTTGATCGTCGCGTCATAAGCAGTTGCCAGTTCATCGTTCATCTGCTGCAGCTGGGTGTTGAGAGAAACCAGCTCGACATTGGCATCTTCTAACTTGGCCCGTTCATCACGCAGTCCGCGATAACGGTTTAATCGCACGATGGTGTTGACACGCGCCAGCAATTCCTCACCGTAGAATGGTTTGCTGATAAAGTCATCAGCTCCCGCATTTAACCCGCGCACCCGCGACTCACGGTCATCCAGCGCTGTGACCATCAAAATGGGCACTTCTGCCAATTTCTCATGATTACGCAGCCGTTCACAGACCTCGTAACCGTTCATTTTGGGCATCATCACATCTAAAAGGATCAAATCAGGCAGCATTGTGGTGGCTTTCTCAATAGCATCTTCACCGTTTTCGGCAAAGATCAATTCATAAGGCTGCTCTGTAGAAGTGAGTAATTCACCCAGCATCTCCTGCACGATAATATTGTCATCGGCAATGAGAATTACGGCTTTTTCTTGATAATCAATCATAGTGCCACCTGCAGTGATTATTTATTTGAGAAGGATCCTGACTTACTTCAATATACCACGAAGAAAGTCATCTATACAAGATGGCGATTATAAGAAAAAACCCATATTCTGCAACGCATGGCGTGCTGCGCGGCAAACGTGCGGCCGGGCATCGTTATTCATCAGTCTGGTCAGTATATCGATGGCTTCAGTAACCTGCAGATACCCGACAGTGATGCAAAAGCGAATCAATAACTGGTCGTCAGCAATGATCATTGGATCATTAAGAGCGTTAACCAGTGCACGGTGTACATCATCTTCCATCGAACCCAGGTAGCCCTCAACGCCCATCTCCAAAAAAGCATGGGTGACCGCATGTGGTATCTCGTGCACTCGTTTGATCAACTGGGCGATAATTTTCTCGGTGGTGCGCCACGGAATTTCATTATTACGATACAGCATGGGCGCGTTCATGGCTGCGGCTGTATGAAATTCAACCGCGTTGGGGAAAATCTCCGTGTTGATGGTGAGCATCTCCAGTATGCGGTCTGCTTCGCCGGCGTATGCAAAACTTTTTGCCAATTCGTGCGGGGTACGGGTTTGGGTCTGCCAAAACATGGTGCCCAGTACCGGTTTTTTTTTCTCATCAGTGATCAGAAATATCCCGACAGTCACAACCATTAACACCACAACGATGATGATCGATTCCATGTCCCTATTGTACTCTGCTTGCCGATTTCCTTGTAAGCGTCAGGGGATTTTTTATTTAAAATTCCCGCCGATAGACACGATGGATTTTGGTGACCTCCACCCCCAGGTTGTTCTCCATGTCTGAGCGCATCTTGCGCGTGGTTTCAGCAATCTGGCAGATGTCCACGGTGTTGAAACCGAAATCCGTTGCTGTCTTCTGCATTTCCGTGTACATCAAGGCGTTGCCGCCGCGCCCCTGGTATTTGGGCAGTACGCCAGCGCCATTCAAAATTAAGTTTTCGCGATTTTTCTTCACTGCACGCATCAGGCGCAGCATACCCCAGGGGGTAAGCCTGCCTTTGCATTGCTGTATTTCATGGGAAATATCAGGAAAACCGACCAGGAATCCCGCCATCACACCATTGCTGGTGCGAATTACTTTTAACAAAGCCGGATCCACCACCAACAGCACCTGGTTGATGGCAAAATCCAATTCCTCATCCAGCCACGGATAATACTCCCAGTTGGTGGCAAAAGTATTGCGGTACATGGCTACCAGTTCTTTTTTGGCAACCTCAATCAGTTCTTTTTTGTCCTTAAACCTGCTGACCGTGAGGAATCCACGTTCCTGCACCCGGTCCGACACAACCTGCACCCGTTCGGGAATGACGAAATTGGGAATCCCGCCCGGTACTTCGAAGGTGTTGAAATCCACCTCCATCTCAAAGCCCGCCTGCTCAAACAGGTCTTTGTAATAGGGATAGTTATACTTCGACATGGTCATCGACTGCAGCAGGTCAAACCCCTTCACCAGGATGCCATAGCCATCAAAGGAACTGAAACCTTTTTCACCTATCGCCAGATTCAACCCGCGGGCGCGACCCCATTCGAAAGCCGCTTCAAACAATGCATTGGCCACCTCCTGATCATCGATACTCTCGAACAACGTGAAGCTCAAGGTCTTGGCGTTGTGGTGTTGGTTATAAAGGCGGTTATCAAAAACGGCGATTCGTCCAGCCGGGGCCTCATCCTTGTAGGCAACGAAGAATGCAGCTTCTGAATGTAAGTAGAAGGGATGGCCCTTGGGGTCAAACAGGGTAGGAATGTTCATCATGGTCTTGATGTCGTTACGGAATGGCGGCACAAAATATTCACAATCCTTGTACAGATCATATTGAAATTCAATAAAATCATGCACCTGCCGTCTGTTTTTGGTATTCACCTGGATTACTTCGATCATTGTCTCACTCCTTGTTTGACTGAGAAACCGCCAATCCCCTGAAAATTGCACCAATTATACTCACATTTCTATCTTCTGCGCTCTACATTTGGCTTGCAATGTTACAAAAAACAGCGGGCATCTTGCTGCCCGCCGGTTCATTTCTACTCTATACATGCTTGCGCAAGGCAAGCGCTACCCAATCATTGATGCTGGTCTCATCCAGAAGGGCAAGGCCGGCCTGTTCGGCACGCGCCACCAGTGAATCACGCTGGGTATCCAACAATCCTGCCAGGAGCAGCACACCCCCCGGTTCTACCAGGTCTGCCATACCTGCATCGAACAGGCGCAGCAGGATCGGGGCAAGGATGTTTGCAACCACCACAGGTGCTTGCCGCAGTGAATAGGCACCCGCCAGTATCTCCGCCACTGAACCTTTGGCGACTTCGATCTGTGCCAGGACCCCGTTCCGTTCGGCATTGTCGCGGGTTGCCTGGATAGCTGGCGCGTCTACATCCACGCCAAGGGCTTTGTTGGCCCCTAACAGGATAGCGGTGACAGAAAGCACACCCGAACCACAGCCCACGTCAATAACCGCTTCGCCGCCCTTGATAAATCTCTCCAACATCGCCATGCTTAACTGGGTAGTGGGATGGGTGCCGGTGCCAAATGCCATGCTGGGGTCAATGCGTACAGCGATACGATCGCCATTGTATTCCGCCCAGGCCGGCAAGATCAACAGATTTTCTCCGACCTCGATCGGACGATAATAACTGCGGAACACCTGCATCCAATCCTGGTCTTCCACCCAGCGGTAGGTTGCCTGGGGCAGGTCAACGATGCGGCCGATGTAATAAAGACCTTCATCAATTTTATGGCGGATATGATCCAGATCTTGCTCAACCGCGATATAAGCACTCACCTTGACCGGGCCGACCGCCGTGGCATGTTCTTCTGAAGCATCGTATTCCACGCCCTGTTCACAAGCCACGCCGTTTTCGGCATAACGCGCAAACAGTTCACACACCGCCTCAGCCGCCTCGCCATCCACATAGATGGTTACTTCCAGCCAGCGCGCTTCCTGCGGTTGCTGGAAATTTTCAGCCATTGAAGAAATCCCGCAGGCTCTCAAAGAAACCGCGTTCGACTGGTATTACCTCGGTATCCATGGTTTCGCCCAATTCTTCAAATAACGCGCGTTGTTCTTTGGACAGTCGTTTGGGAATGCTGACATTGATGATCACCTTCTGGTCACCGCGGCCGTTCGCGCGCAAGTGAGGTACGCCCTTTTCACGCAGGGTAAACACCTTGCCGGGCTGGGTGCCTGGTGGGATAATCATTTCTTCCTCACCATCCACCGTCGGCACCTGAATGCGCGTCCCCAGTGTCGCCTGCACCAGGTTCAGATTCAAGTCAAGGTAGATGGTATCGTCTTTGCGCCGGAAAAACTTATGTGGTTTCACACGTATTTCGATATACAGACTGCCTTGCGGGCCGCCGTTGGCGCCGGGTTCACCTTCGCCGGTCAGGCGTATCTGTGTGCCTGTATCTACACCGCCGGGTATGTTAACGGTTTTGGTCACTGCCTTTTGGACAGTTTTGCTGCCGTTGCAATGTTTGCAAGGAGTACCGATCACTTCACCGGTACCTGCACAGGTAGAACAGGTGGCTACCTGCACCATGGAGCCAAGGATGGTCTGGTGCATCTGGCGCACCTCACCGCTCCCGCCGCAATTGGGGCAGCGCAGGGGGGAAGTACCGGGCTCTGCGCCAGAACCCTGACACACCGGGCAATTTTCAGCACGCGTGTATTCAATCTCTTTTTCCACCCCATGTACAGCTTCTTCAAATTCAAGCGTAACTCGCAGGCTCAAGTCGCGTCCGCGCCGGGCAGACGAACGGCCGCGCGAGCGGGAACCGCCCATGCTGCCAAACCCACCAAAACCAAAGTTACCAAACAATTCTTCAAAAATATCCATCGCGTCCATGGTTGAATAATTCGGCATACCGCCCATGCGATTCAAGCCTTCGTGGCCGAAGCGGTCATACGTAGCGCGTTTCTCTTCATCAGAAAGCACTGCGAAGGCTTCGTTAAGTTCTTTGAATTTTTCTTCTGCCTCGGGCTCTTTGTTCACATCGGGATGGTATTGACGCGCTTTCTGTCGAAAAGCCTTTTTCAAATCATCAACATTTACGCCTTTCGGCACACCCAATACTTCGTAATAATCTCTTTTTGCCATGCTGCCTATTGTACCTGATTGCTCACTATCTCTCCAATGTTGCCATCCGCAATTGTACAACAATTCCCGCCTCAGGGGTAATCCTGAGGCGGGTGGGAGAAAATAATGCTACCTCAGACCAGTATTCGCGGGCTGATCCGGGTTATTTCAATTACTCGGTGAACTCACCTTCAACGACATCTTCATCGGTAGGCTGTCCGCCATTACCGCCAAAACCAGGTGCACCCTGATCAGGCTGCTGGTACATGGCTTCACCAATCTTCTGAATCTTCTGCGAAAGTGCATCCATCGCCTGTTTGATGGCCTCTACATCGTCACCTTCCAGTTTGGAGCGCACTTCCGCCACAGCGGCTTCAATTTCGCTCTTCACATCGGCGGGCACTTTATCACCGGCATCACGCAGGGCTTTCTCGGCTGAATACGCCAGAGATTCAGCTTGGTTGCGGGTTTCGATAGTCTCTTTGCGTACGCGGTCTTCTTCTGCGTGCGCTTCAGCTTCTCGCTGCATGCGTTCCACTTCGGCTTCACTCAAACCCGAAGACGCCGTAATGGTGATCTTCTGGGAGCGGTTGGTGGCTTTGTCCAGCGCGGTCACATTCAAAATACCGTTGGCGCCAATGTCAAAGGTCACTTCGATCTGCGGCAGACCACGCGGAGCGGGCGGAATACCGTCCAGAATGAACTTGCCCAGTGACTTATTGTCAGCTGCCATGGCGCGTTCACCCTGCAGCACATGGATCTCTACCTGCGTCTGATTATCAGCCGCGGTTGAGAAAACCTGGCTGTTGCGTGTCGGAATGGTGGTGTTGCGTTCGATTAACGGCGTTGCCACACCGCCCAGTGTTTCAATCGACAGGCTCAGCGGGGTGACATCCAGCAGCAGCACATCGTTGACGTCGCCGCCCAGCACGCCAGCCTGAATGGCGGCGCCGATGGCAACAACTTCGTCCGGATTGACGCCTTTGTGCGGTTCACGCCCGAATTCTTTCTTGACCGCTTCCTGCACCGCCGGCATGCGGGTCATACCGCCCACCAGTACTACCTGGTCGATGTCTGTTTTCTTCAAACCGGCATCCGCCAGGGCCTTGCGGCAGGGCTCAATCGAGCGCTGCACCAGTGAATCAGTCAGCTGTTCCAACTTTGAGCGGGTCAGGGTCAGCACCAGGTGCTTGGGACCGGTCTGGTCTGCCGTCAGATAAGGCAGGTTGATCTCTGCCTGCATGGTCGATGAAAGCTCTTTTTTGGCTTTCTCGGCCGCTTCACGCAGACGCTGCATGGCCTGACGGTCTTTGGTCAGATCCATGTCATTTTCTTTTCTGAATTCTTCCAACAGATAGTCAACGATCAACATGTCGAAGTCGTCACCACCCAGGAAGGTGTCACCGCTGGTGGAACGCACCTGAAAGACGCCGTCACCCACGTCGAGGATAGACACGTCAAAGGTGCCGCCGCCCAGGTCGTACACAGCGATGATCTCGCTTTTCTCATCTTTATCAAGGCCGTACGCCAGGGAAGAAGCCGTCGGCTCGTTGATGATACGCAGTACTTCCAGCCCGGCGATCTTGCCGGCATCTTTGGTGGCATTACGCTGAGCGTCATTGAAGTAAGCCGGGACGGTGATCACAGCCTGTGTGATCTGCTCGCCCAGATAGGCTTCTGCGTCGGTTTTCAATTTACCCAAAATCATAGCAGAAACCTCAGGCGGCGAATAGGATTTTCCGCCTAATTCCACGCGTATATCACCATTGGGCGCTTTGCTGACTTTGTAGGGCACACGGCTGATCGCGCGCTGCACCTCGGGGTCATCGAATTTACGCCCCATGAAACGTTTGATCGAGTAAATGGTGTTTTCCGGGTTGATAACAGCCTGGTTGCGCGCAGGGCGCCCCACCAGTCGTTCGCCATTTTTGCTAACCGCCACGACCGAAGGCAGCAAGCGCTCGCCTTCTGCGGTCGGGATGACGACCGGTTCGCCGCCGCTGATCACAGCCGCGACAGAGTTGGTTGTTCCTAAGTCAATACCAATGATTTTTGCCATGTTAATAAATCCTCCAAATTGTTTTCTTCTATTAGATCGCCACTCTCACCCGCGCAGGGCGGAGGGTCCGATTGTTAATACAATAACCGTGTTGTAAAACTTCAATGATCTCGCCAGACTCATAGGCTGGATGAGGTTCGCTGCTGACCGCTTCGTGTACCATTGGGTCAAACCCGTTGTCGGTTTCAATGCGGGTGACACCTTCTTTTTCAAGCACACCCAGCATCTTGCGTTGGATCAATTCAATGCCTTTAGACCATTCTGTGGCATTCGCATCTTTGGCAGCGGTTTTCAACGCCAGTTCAATATCATCCAGAATGTCGATATACAACTGCAGAGAATCTGCTTTGACCCATTCACGATGAGCCTGCTGGTCTTTCTCAATACGCTTCTTATAATTTAATAGTTCAGCCTGACTGTATTGCCAGTTCTTCAAATATTGTTCACTTTGCTCTCTTTCGGCTTCGAGTGCCGAAATCAGCTTTTCATTTTCTACCTTCATTTGTTGAATCAAATCCTTTTCATCACTTTCTTCTTGAGCAATCACCTCACCTTCTAACACCTCCCCTTCGATTGGGATGTCCTGTTCAGCCAGGTTTTCTTCTGTTTTGTCGCTCTTCATGTTGGTTGCCTGTTCTTTTTTCCTGGTCATGTCTGTTTACACCTCATTAGAATCATTATTATTGCACTTCCTCTGACAGCAGCCCTCTCACCAGGTCACTGAGCAGGAATGACAAAAACCGGATGGTCGAAATGCTGCGGCCGTAGGCCATGCGCATCGGTCCGATCACGCCCAGCATGCCGGTCACATCGCCCGGGCTGCCGTAATGTGTCAGGATCAGGGAGCATTGCCGCAGTTCGTCGCGCGTGCCTTCACCGCCGATCAGCACCTGCACCCTGCCGATATCATTCACGGAGTAAGAGCTTTCGAGCAGATCCTGCAAAATTGATCGCTCTTCCAGCGCACGAATGGCTGTACGCGCATCTTCGCTGTCCACAAATTCCGGTTCTTCCAACACATGCGAGATACCATCCAGATAAACCTCACCCATGCGGGTGCGGTTGACAGCGCGCATTTCATCCACAACAAGATGGCCGATCTGCGCATCCAGGCCGCTCAACAGCGGAAGTTCTCGCAGCATGCGCTGCTCGGTCGCACCAGAAAAGCGATTGGTAAGCCGTTGGGCTG